>CBFDBV010000028.1:0-19113 GCA_965603135.1 uncultured bacterium | reverse complement strand
TGCGGTTTGCCGTCTGCTGTGATGGCTGTCGTCGCAGCCCTTAGGAGGCCCCCATGCATTGTCCTGCGTCCCCCAGATGGGCCTTCATCACGCTCCTGGCGAGCATCGCCCTGATGGTGGTCGGCATCGGAGCCTGCCAGGATGCCACTGAGCTGCAGAAGCTCGGCGCGGAACTCGATGCCGTGGCCGCCGAGAACGGGCTCATCGAGGGCCTCAACCGCCTGCAACTGAGCGCCCAGCAGGTCGAGGCGCTCATTGGCGCCGTGGGCGACCTCAGGGACGCCGCCGCTCCCATCGAGCAGGAGCGCGTGCAGGTGCTCAAAGACCTCAAGCCCTTGATGCTGGAGAAGCGCGCGCTGCTCATCGCCGACGAGCATCCGCCCGCGCTCCTGCGCGAGAAGATCGTCACGCTCGAGGACAAGCTCCGCGACCTCGATCAGCGCCTGGCATCGGCCCTCGTCGTCCTGGCACCGAGATTCCACGAGATATTCACGGACCCCCAGGTCTCCATCATCACCGGCGCGGAACTCGCGCGCCGCCAGGTGGGCGACCTGCTCGAGTGGGTGCGTGAGATGGACGACCAGGACTACGCCCGCGAGGCCGGACCCACCGCCGAGGAACTCGCCGAACCCGAGGTGCAGATCACCGAAGCCGACATCATGAAGGTCTTCGATGCGGCCCGCGGTATGAGCGCGGCCGAGTACCGCGAGAAGGGCGCCGAGCTGCGCGAGAACCTGATGCCGCTGTACATGCCCACCGAGGTGGCCGCCAACCACATCCTGGTTGACTTCTTCATAGACCCGGCGATGCCCAAGGTGCTCGCCGAGAAGCTCAAAGCGGTAACGGCGGGCAATGGGTAACGGCAGAGGCTGGAGGCTCGCCGCTCGTAGCTCGCAACCCGCAACTCGCAACCCCAACCCCGGAGGCGAACCACCATGCAAGCAGTGAAGGCCGCACTCGTCGGCGTGTCCGGCATAGGCGGCTACCATCGCAAGATAATGCACGAACTGCCCGAGATTGACCTGGTGGCGGCGGCAGATAGGTACCTGGAGCTGGAGAAGGTCAAGCCGCACGTGGAAGAGCTTCAGGAGCAAGGGGTGGCCGTCTACCCCGACCTGGCGAGTATGCTCGATGAGGTGGAGGGCCTGGAGCTTCTGGCCGTGGCCGTGCCCCATCACTGGCACGCGCCCTACACGCTGGAGGCGCTCGGCCGCGGCATCAACGTGCTGTGCGAGAAGCCGGTCACGGTGCTCGCTCAGGACGGCTGGGAGGTCGCGCGTCTGGCAAAGGAGCGGGGGCTGCTCGTGGGCGTGGACTTCCAGTACACCTCCTACCCGCACTCGCTCAAGCTCAAGGAGATGATTGCCGGGGGCGAGCTGGGGGAGCTGCGCGAGATCGTGGGCCTGGTCGAGTGGAAGCGCACGGACGAGTACTACGCCCGCAGCGAGTGGTCAGGCAGGCGCTACGTCGAGGGCATGGCCTGCTACGACGGCGTGCTGATGAACCAGGCGGTACACCTGATAAACACCGCGCTTCAGATGGGCTCCCGCGAGGAGGACCACGCCACCCCGCGCTCGGTGCAGGCCGAGCTGTACAGCGCGCACCCGGGCATCGAGACCGAGGACCTCGCGGCCCTGCGCGCCGACCTGGGCGAGGCCACGCTCTACCTCTACGCCACCACCTGCTGCGATCGGGACTATGCCACCACCCTGCACATCATCGGCAGCAAGGGCTGGGCGAGCTGGGACACCGGCAAGGCCGTCGTGCACCTGGAGGGCAGCGAGGAGGAGATCGTGCTCGACGACCCCTCGGATCGCGATGCCATCCACAAGAACCTGGTCGCCTGCATCCGGGGCGAGGAGAGCGGACTCTACGCGCCCGCCGACGAGACCGTGAAGGCCACGCTGCTCATTGACGCCGCCTACATCTCCGCCGGACAGATAACGAAGATCCCGTGGGCGGAGGTTGCCGGTATCCAACACCTGATGGACTTCGCGGCCGAGCAGCGCAGGCTCTTCAGCGAGGTGGCGGGATGGACGGCTGGCAGCGAGGCGGTGGAGGTTGACGAGAGCTTCAAGTTCGAGGGCCTGGCCGACGACTGAAACGGCGGGCATGGGGCAAGGGGCAAGGGGCAAAGGGCAAAGGGGAACGACAAACGGCGAACGCCAAGGCGAACCGCACAGACGCAGAGAACGCAGAGAACGGCAGACGGCAATGACGAACCACAGAGAACGCAGAGAAGGCGGAGAACGCAGAGAACGACAACGACGTCGTTAGGGAAACGGCGGACGACAAGGCGAACCGCAGAGACGCAGAGAACGCAGAGAACGACTACCAGGGGGCACGGCATCACGGCGCCCGCCAGACACGCTGGCGGGGCGGTGGGCAGTCCGCCCCCTCGTGTGTCACTCCGTAACGCCGATGGTTTCGACTATGCCGTCGGCGTGAACCGCCAGCACACAGCCCTCGCCGGCCAGAATGCTCACTATCGGTGACCCCGTCGCCTGCGTGCGGCCCAGCACCTCGCCCGTGAGAGCGTCCAGCACGTGGACCGCGCCGCTCTTCGCGCCGACCACCAACTCACCACCACCATCGCCCGTGACGTCCTCCGCCCACAGGGCGCTGATCCTCTCCCCTATCACCTGCGACCAGGGAGTGTCGAGCGTGATCCACTGGTCGTTGCGCGGCTCGCTGACCTGGTAGGCGATGACAGCGCCCATGTCCGTGGCGCCGAAGACGATCGGATACTGCCCCTCCGGCCGGTAGCAGGCAAGGGCCGGAAAGCAGCCGCTCTTGCGGCCGCCGGACTGTCCCGCGAACGACCCGTAACCCCAGTACGTGTAGATGCGGTTGTCCCCCCCCACGATGAAGTGCAGGCCGTCTTCACGCCCGTAGAGGTTGGTCGTCAGCACAGACCGCGCCAGGTCAGTGTTCACGCCGTACCGATGGTCTTTGTCGTAATCCAGGGGCACCTCCACGTTCCCAGCCGGATCGTAGATGACCGCCTTGTGATATGAGTCCCGGAAGAGGGCCAGGACCTCGAGGTCGCCATCCGCGTCGAAGTCAGCGATGGCCCCATCCTTAAAATCCCCGCAGATCCGGCCCCGGGAGAAGCGCAAGTACTCCTCCCACTTGACCTGCCCGGAGGCATCCAGGCAATGCACCCAGTTGGCCCCGACCACGACCTCGGGATTGCCGTCCACGTCCAGGTCCGCGATCTTCACGAAATCCACTGCCGGGGCCAGCGCGAGGGACGCTGTCGAGGCCTTGCACTCAAAGCTCCAGCGCGCCGAGCCATCCGAGCTGAGCATATGCAGCTTCTCGTCGTCGCACCCGGCCGCCACCTCGAGCTTGCCATCACCGTCCAGGTCGCCGACGTCCAGCGCCCGGCAGGGCTGCTCGGTGGCGAACTGCCACAGGCGCGTGCCGTCGGGCTTGAGGGCGGTCGCGCCCTCGTCTCCCACCACGATCCACTCGGCGGGTCCGTCACCGTCGAGGTCGGCGGCCATCATATCCGCAACACCCGTCCCGAGGTTCACCTGAAGGGTCTCCAGGCCGAAGGCCTGTCGCTCTTCTTCAGCGCCCCCTGCGTGATAGGCGACGGCCTGCTCCCGGGCGCTGGTGATGGAGGACTTGAGCAGCGAGGTCAGCGCGTCTGCGAGATCGGCCTCGTCCAGCTTGCTGTTCCCGCTGGGCAGATCGAGGGTGCGCTTGCCGTCGGCGAGAGTTATCGTGACAGGCTCGGCCGCCTCAACCTGCACCGGCTCGCCCGCCTTGAAGTGCAGGCTCACCGGCACACTCGACACCACCACGGGCTTGTCCGCAGGCCCCAGACGGATCAGGCCGGCGAGCACAGCCGACGTGGGCGAGATGGCGTAAGAGCCCAGCTCGCCACCGCCCGGCAGGCTGCCGACGCCGTAGAGCGTCTCCCCATCGTCTGACTCGACCACCGCCGAGGTCTCGGAGACTGGCACCAGCTTGACGGCATCAAGCTCGGCCTCCGAGCTTGCGGCCTGTATGAGGTTGGTGAAGCAGATGGCCTCGCCAGGCTCAAGGCTCGCGACCTTGTCCTGCTGGAAGACCTTGGCGACCGGCGCAGCGTGCTCGTACCACTTGGTCCACTCCTCCTCGGACGGGAAGACGAACTCCTCGACATCCAGAGAGGCTCGACCGTCGGAGACAATGTCACAGAACTTGCCCTCTTGGGCGAGCCGCACCGCCGGGCCGCGCAGCTCGTGCTCGCCTATGCCCCTGTAACTGCATCGAACCACATAGTGCCCGGGCTCGCGGGCGATGGCGCGGTCAATGACGGTGAAATGCTCCCCCCGCTTCCAGAAGATCGTCCGCTCCCAGTCTGCCCCGGAGAAGCCCTCAAACACGGACCGGCACAGCGCGAGGTCGCCGTCCTGGGCGAAGTCCAGCAGCCTCGCCTCGTGCACCCGGTAGCCCACCTGCCCGTCGCGCGTGATGTAGAGGCCCGAGTGGTCCTTGATGCCCCGCGCAGCGCCGTAGGTGTGATCCACCAGCCACATGCGGCCCTGGTCGGTGAAGTTGATGATGGTGTTGACGTCATCGTGCTTGTGCCCGGAAGGGCCTCTATGACCGTTGCAGGGATAGCCCTCCCTTTCGACCGTACCCCACCTCCCGGCCCCGTCGAAGAGAAGGTATTGGTCCTTAGGGCTCCAACTCTCGCGGAAGACGATCTTGTTGAACCACTGTGGTCCTACGCTCTCGCGCGGGTCGGAGACGAACTCCTTTGACGCCTCGCCGCCGCCCAGCGTCTGTTTGAAGATGGGGAAAAGCGTCATCCCCGTCCACTCGACCGGCTCCTGCGGCTCGACGCTGAGATCGAAGGGGATGGCGTTCTGAAAGGTGCGCAGGCCGCAGGCTTGGGGCAGCATGTTCTGCATCACCCACGACAGGCGCGGGTCACGGTAGTACCAGGCCGCGGGCGCAATCGCCTCAAAAACCCCCGGCATCACCAGCCCCGAAGCGTCCCCGAAGCCGCTGGACAGCCCGAGGTTGTTCACGGAGCACTGCGCGATGTACTCGGCGTGGCCCCTGGCAATGCCCAGCTCGAGGAAGCGTATGTCACGGCTCGCGAAGGCGTACTTCATCGCATGAATCGGGCAATAGCACAGGTAGCCCGCTGCATCCTCGAGAATCTGGTGGCTCGCACATTGTCCGGCGAAGATCGCCCGGGCCACACTCATCCAGTACTCCGTCTCGGGCAGGTCGTAGTACTTCTCGAAGTAGTTCCACGCTCTGAAGGTGTTGAGGGCGGAGTTGGTGCCGTGGTTTTGGTCCACGACCTGGATGAAGCCTTCCTTCACCATCTCGTGCGCGCGCCGCTTCTCGTGGCCCTGGAGCGAGTCGGAGAGGAAGGCGTTCGTGATCTCCAGCCGGTCCTGGTCGGTCCAGACAGGAAGCTCCTCGGCGATGTCCCACCATTGCATGACGCCTGCGGCCGAGGCCTCCATCTCTACGCGCCGGGGGACGACCTTCAGCAGGTGGCGGTTCTTGTCGAGAAGCTCCTTCATCAGCGGGCGGAGGTCCTCGTTCCCGTTCCAGAAGTACGTCTGCGCTACCCGGCCGATGGCCCCCAGCACGGTGACCAGGTTGCCCTCGTCCTTGCGCAGGACATTGCCCTCGGCGTCCATCAGGCCCGAGTCCTGGAAGCGCTTCTGGAAGTACTCCATCGTGCTGTGCTGAGGCTGGCGTTTGGAGGAGAGCCAGTGCTCCACGGCGGGGTAGAATCGGGTCTCGGTGTTAGTGAACTCGATGTCGGTGATCGGCTCGGGAAGCACGATGTCGCCTTTGCCCTGGGGCACATACTTCTCGCAGAAGACGTCAACCGCCCGCTGGAGGCCGCCTGGGTCCGACGCGCCCAGGACCACGACGTTGATGCCGTTGGCAAAGGGATCGTGCACCGTGCGCACGACGTAGCCGTTCTCGCCCGGGAAGATCGAGTCCGAGCAGGCGTAGCCCTCTCCCCACAGGACGGCCAGCAGGCGGTTGCTGCTGATGCTGCCCAGGGCGATGAGGTTGCGCTCGCCGATGGCCGCGAAGTCCATCTCCCACGAAGCGGAGACCACGGCGTCGGCCTGAAGAACCTCCGGCGCGACCCCGCCAATCTCGGCGAGCCGCGCGGCAAGCCCGCGCGCCAGTTGGGCCAGCTCGGGCTCGTCGGGAGCCACGAGGGCGGCCTTCGCCTGCCCGCCGATGGCTATCTCGGTTTGTGGATAGAGCGGCTTCAACTCAGTAATCGGCGCAGCGACGGCGAGCCCGCTCACCGCGACCGTGAGAACAATCAGCACTCTGCACATCGTCCGACACCCCTCTCAGCCGCAGCTCTCCCGATGCAGCGTCGGTGGCCAGGTGGATCACAGCCCCCTTGCAGCATCGGTCACCCTGCGATCAATGATCAGAACGAGAACCGTCAACGCCAGGGGCACCCAGAGAATGAGACGGCCCGCTACCGCCTTGGACAGGACACCGCCGACGAGCGACGCGACCACGCCCACCGCGATGATGTGAAGCGATGGGATCGGCTCATCCCTGTAGTAGTTCTCGACCAGGCCGGCGATAACCCCGAAAATCACGCTGAAGACGACCGTCCACACCCATCCCATGGTCTATCCGCTCCCTGACTCTCTGCGGTTGTCCGTCGCCGTCAGCCGTATGCCGTTTTCAGCCTCTCGCCTCCAGCTTGTTGTCGGGCTGGAAGCTGAAAGCGCGCCACGGCGCGCTTTCAGCTGCGCGAATAATCGGGGTTAGCCGAACCAGACGCCGTAGCGCCGGTACATCTCGTTGATGAGGCTGACCCAGCCCCAGACCAGGCCCGCAGTGAAGAAGTGCCCTATCACCAGCCCCAGGAAGAAGGGGATCAAGCGCCGGTAGGCGCCCATCCCGCCGATGCGCAGCACCAGGCTCTTGATGACCCAGACGATGAAGAAAGGCCCCCAGATGGGCCCCCCGTAGGAGGAGACCATCACGTACCCCAGCGGATGCAGCGGGAAGCGCAGGAAGATGCTGCGCAGCACCACCAGCATCGCCGTGACCACGAAGCCGGAGATGCCGGCGCCGATGCGCCCCCGGTCGGCCAGCTTGTGCGCGTCCACGAAGCCCGAGAGGCTGTCCCAGGCCTGCACCGCGGTGCGGACGCGACAGCCGCCCTGGGTGGTGCCACCCTCCAGCACGTTGGCCCCGAAGCCGTAGTAGACCTCCAGGTGAATGAGGTAGGCGCCGATCAGCCCGATGATGAGCGCCGCGACCATCCACAGCACCATCGTGCGCTGCTTGATCTTCGCGTCGCCGGCGATGCGAAAGGCCTCCATCTGATAGCCGCTCATCGAGGGGAAGTAGCCGCGAGAGAGCCAGTAGAACAGCCCCAGCGCCCCGATGTTGCCCCAGTCGTTCCCGCGCTGGTAGACCTTCGAGCCGGGCACGTTGAACATCATCTCCCAGGCCTTGGTGATGGGGAACAGCCAGATGAGCGCGGCGCCCGCCTCCGCCCGCGCCCTCGCGTACACCACGGAGAAGAGCAGGATGATGCCGAAGTACACCGCCGCCGTCCACGCCCACATCCCCGCCTGCATCGCGAAGATGATCATCACCGCGAAGCCCGCGATGCCCGACCAGACGGTCGTGCGATAGCTGAAGGGCTCAGCGCTGTCATCCACCTGCGGGTCGCCCAGGAAGGCCTTGCGGAAGACGCCCCGCAAGTGCCCGCGCGCCACCCAGATGAGGACCAGGCCGAAGGCCAGATAGGCGCCCCAGGCCTGCTCGCGGTCGAAGGGGAAGCCCGACATCTCGCGCCCGAACATCACCGCAAAGACGTTGGAGACGCGTATGAGCAGCGCGAACACCCAGACCGAGAGCAGAACGTCGGTGGAGACGAGGTAACCGATCCCGAAGTTCTCGGGCCGCCAGGCGATGCTGAGCGGCCGGATCGCCGACCAGGGCCGCTCGGTGAAGAGGCCGCCCAGGTCGAAGTACTTGCCCAGCGCCGGCACGCCCGGGTTCCAGGCGTTGAGCATGTTCATCAGGTTGTAGACCGCCGCCAGCCCGAAGCCCGCCCACATCACCGGGTTGCGCAGGAAGCCGCCCGCGACGCGCCGGCCCTCATAGTCCGCCATATCCATCACCAGGCGCACGATGGGGAAGGTCAGGTGCTCCCTCTCGATCCACTGCCGCCGGAAGAGCACCATCAGCGCATACATCGTCACGAAGGTCGCCAGCACGAACAGCGTCCACATCGCCAGCGGCACCAGCCAGGGCCGCCAGGGGATGGCGCCGGTGTCGCTGGCCTCGTACATCTCGCGGACCACCGAGGCGCCCGGCGTCAGCCAGGACGGGATGCCCTCCTGGTAGAGCGGGTAGTTGTTCTCGGGCGCTGCGAAGTAGAAGGGAACCGTCACCACCGGAAGGAGCTGCCGCACGACGCCCACCGAGGGCATAGAGACCGCGATGGTCAGGAAGGCGTAGACGAGAAGCGACTGATGCTCGGGGAAACGCAGGAAGCGCGGCAGGCGCTTGAGCACCGGCGTCAGCAGCGAGAGAATGAGCACCGCGCCGACCGCCGGTATCACGGGGACGCTCTCCCCTATCTGCGCGCCGAGCGCAATCAGACCCGCCTGGCGCATCCAATAGAGCGAGCCCGCGAAGAACAGCAGCGACAGCACCGCCGCCCGCACCGTCAGGCCGTGAGCCTCTTCCGCCGCGGGCTCTTCGACAGAGCCAACAACTTCTTGTCTTCGAAGCTCCTTCGCCATCCGACTACGCCTCCGCACACGTAGCGACCAAGCTGCCAGCACTGGCCTCGCTTTCTCCGCCTCGAACTGCTCACCTGCGAGACCGCTCGCTGCGCTCAGGGTGACAAGGTGAGTAATCACCTTCGCCTTACGCGCGCGTGAACCTCCCAGCTACGGCGTCAGACGGACGTTCGTAAAGGTCGCAAGCCTGAGTCAGAGGAGATTCAGCAGATTTTTTTCAGGTTAAGAAGGTGTGTCTGCGCGAGCGTGGAATCCTGGCTGTGAAGGCCGCGGTCAAACGTCACCGAAGGTCGTCCAAAGGAGGACGCTATGATGACGAGGCACAGTCGAGGTTTCACCCTGATCGAACTCCTGGTGGTCATCGCGATAATCGCGATCCTGGCGGCGATCCTGTTCCCGGTCTTCGCCAGGGCACGCGAGAAGGCACGACAGGCGACCTGCATCAGCAACCTCAAGGAGATCGGTCTCGCCGAGCTGATGTACGTCCAGGACTACGACGAGCGGCACGGCGCTGTCTACTACCGCTACCCGCCCGGGGACAATACTAACCTGAAGTTCTGGCCCTACAGAATACAGCCGTATATGAAGAACTGGCAGCTCCTCATCTGCCCGAGCCACCAGTGGCACTACCCGCATCCGGTCTCCGACGGCGGCTTCGACGCCAGCTACACGCTGGTCAACATCAGCGTGTGCCGCGACGGGAGTTCAACCACGACCTACTCCGGCGGCAAGCGCGCGCGAATGGAAGACCTCACTGGGTCTATCATGTTCGCGCACTCCACATCCTCGGAAATCTACGGCCCCTGGAGCGGCGATCCGGACCCGCTGATCTTCACCGAGGTGGGCGCCAGCAGCCGCGTCTGGGAGGGGCACAACGACGGCTCCTGCTACTGCTTCGGCGACGGCCACGCCAAGTGGTTCAAGGACACCCAGCCGGGTATGTGGACAACCAAGAGGGGCGACTAGGCCGCAACCCCCACCGACCACCCAGGGCCCGGATGAGACATCCGGGCCCTTTTTTTGTGCGCGCGGAAGGGATTCTGAGGCTTGGCGCGCAACAGTAGGTATCCCCGGCCGACGGGGACAGTCATCCCGCCAGGCGGGATGACTGTCCGCCATTCTTCGACTTCGCAGCAGAGGATGATGACTATGACCGAGCAACTGCGCATCGCCCAGATAGGTTGCGGGGAGATTGCCGCGGCGCACCTGCAAGCGTACGAGCAGACCTCCAGCGTCGCCCTGGCGATGACCGTGGACGTGGTCGAGGAGGCGGCGCGCGAGCTTGCCGGGCGCGCCGGCGTGGCCTCCACGACCGACCTGGACGAGGTGCTGCGCAGCGACGAGGTTGACGCGGTGAGCATCGCCACGCCACACAACACTCACAGCCCCATCGCGGTGGCCGCGCTGGAGGCGGGCAAGCACGTGCTGTGCGAGAAGCCGCTGGCCGAGAGTATGGAGGCAGGCCGCAGGATGGTAGAGGCCGCCCGCGCCAATGACCGCCTGCTCTCAATGTGGATGGTTATGCGCTACTCACCGCGCGTCCAGGAGGGGCGGCGTCTGGTGGCGGCAGGCGCCCTGGGTCAGGTTGCAGGCCTCTTCATCAACACCCTGGGCTACAAGGGCCCGCAATACTGGCACCACGGGGTGAGCGGCAGGTCGCGGTACACCGACTGGCGCGCTCACCGCGAGCAGGCCGGTGGCGGCATCCTCATTATGAACTCGGTCCATCAGATTGACCTGTGGCGGTATGTGACCGGCCTGAACTTCGCCCAGGTCGCGGCCCACTGGGTTTATGATGTCACGGACAGCGATGTCGAGGACTTCATCTCGGTGTCCTTCCAGCTCGAGAACGGAGGGGCGGGCAGCATCACCGCATCTTCCTGCGTGCCGGGCGGCTCAAATGCCGCCGACCGCCTCATCGGCACCAAGGGCCAGCTCCACTTCGGCGCGGAGGGCAATCGCGTCTTCCTCCTGGAGGACTTCGAGGACTACTCGCGCGAGCAGTGGGTGGACCTGAAGGTCTCCTCTGGCGAGGACACGCGCGCACTCCTGCTGGCGGAATTCGCGGCGGCGGTCGCGGACGGAGGAGCGCCGCCCATTTCCGGCGAAGAGGGCCTCCTGACGCTGGGGCCCATCTGCGCGGCCTACGAGGCAGCAGGCAGCGGACGCATTGTCAAGATAGAACAGGAGCCGCGATGAGCGCGCAATTCGACCTGCCGCTGGTGCACATCGAGGCCGAGACGCTGGCTGAGGGTTGGGAGAGGGCGGTGGTCGCCGCCTGGGAGCAGGGCGTGGAGGTCGCCACCCAGTACGACCACCCCGGCGACCCGCCCAGCCGCGACATCTCGCTGGCGCTGGTCATCCGGGATCCGTTCGCCGAGCCGCGCATCCACCGCGCCCTGCCCGGCGGCATCTACGACCTGGAAGTCTACCGTCAGGAGGTCGTGGACGGCATCCACGATCACTGGATTGACCCCGAAGGCGGCAAGTGGCAGTATACGTACCACGAGCGCCTTACCCGCTACTCGCTGCCGGACGGGGAAGCGGTGGACCAGCTCGATTACGTGGTCGAGGCCCTGGCCGGAGCGCCGCACACCCGCCGCGCACAGGCCGCCGTGTGGAAGTGCTGGGAGGACGCGGGCATTGATCACCCGGCGTGCTTGCAGCGGCTGTGGTTCCGGATCTTCAGCGACCGGCTGGTGCTGGCGGCGCATATGCGCAGCAACGATGCCTTCAAGGCCGCGTATATGAATATGTACGTCTTCACCGACCTCCAGCGCGAGATCGCGGAGCGCCTGTCGAAGCGGCTAGGCCGCAAGATACGCGTCGGACAGTACAATCACATCGCGGATTCGTTTCACATCTACGGCTCGTACTTCGAGGCGATGGAGGGCTTTCTGGGGACCCTCGAGCGGCGCAGCTTCGAGGAGCGCACCTGGACCATGGCGGAGATCGAGCCGCTCCTGGAGGAGGCGCGCGAGAAGATCGCGGCCTCCCTCGAAGCGGCCGAGGAGGCGCCCTCCCCGAGGCCGGGACGGTGAGGAGCACCGTGCATACCAGACAGCGACGAGCCCACCTGTGCCCTGCGTTCCTGGCGGCAGCCCTGGTGCTGGCGGCGACAGGTCCGGCGGTGGCCGAGGAGGAGCCTGAGTGGGACGTCAACCCGGGTGCGGTCGAGTTCACGAAGATGGCCGTCCCGCTGATGGGCGCCACGCTCGGCATCATGCTCTTGATCGGCGACCACGAGGACGCCGATGCCGCTCGCTACGCCCTGGACGCGATGCTGACCGCGGACCTGGCGGCGGAGGCGCTCAAGCGCGTAACCAGGCAGCCGCGCCCGCACAAGCCCGCTGCTGAAGACGGCTTCCCCAGCGGTCACAGCACGGTTGCATTTGCCTTTGCCAGGTCCCTGGGCGAGTGGCAGCCCGGCGCCAAACCGGTGCTCTATGCCTTCGCCGCCACCTCCGGGTGGGCCCGAGTCCAGGAGGGCCAGCACACGTGGGCGCAGGTCGTCGCCGGGGCCGCGCTGGGCACGTGGCTCGCCGAGCGCTCTTTGGAGGCGACCGGCGGCACCTGGTCTGGCATAATCGCGCCCGCCCAGGAGGGTATGCCCTGCCGGCCCAGCAGTTGCATCGGGCACCGGTCGTCAGGCCTTACCGTCTGGGAAGTAAGCTGGTAGCATCGGCATAGCGCCGATATGCCCCTCGGGGCGAAAAAAAGCGCCGGTCACAGTTGACAAAGACCAGACTGGTTGGTATACTTCGCATCACCACGTGGTTCCTCTGTGACCCTTCCGGAACTCTGACAGGTTGCTGGTTTGCTGGTCTTGCTCGCTCGTGTCGAATTCTTCCCTCGAGGCTGAGCACCCAGAGCTGCAATAGGGCAACAGACGGCAGCGAACGACCGCAAGCGACAGCTAAGGACCGTGAACGGCGGCCAACGACTGCGGACAGCAGCCTGGTCACGGGCCGTGGCGTGTTGCGGATTGGCAGTTGTCCATCGGCCAACCGCAGGTGCTTGAAGTATGAACGGCAACGAATCCCTGAGCCAACTCCCGTCGCAGGAAGAGAAGGTGCTCGTGCTCAATTTCGGGGCACAGTACGTCCGGCTCATCCTGCGCAAAATCCGGGAGCAGCACGTGTACTCGGAGATCGTCCCGGCGGACACGCCGCTGGACAGGATCCTGGCTGAGCGGCCGGCGGCGCTGGTGCTGTCTGGAGGGCCGGCGAGCGTCTACGAGCCCGGTGCGCCGAGCATTGACCCGAAGCTCTTTGACGCGGGGGTCCCCGTGCTGGGCATATGCTACGGCCATCAACTGATGGCACACGTGCTCGACGGCGAGGTGGAGCCCGGCGAGCAGCGCGAGTTCGGCCGGACTGACCTGTTCATGGACGCGCCCGGGGCGCTGCTGAAGTCGGTCCCCAGCCCTACCACCTGCTGGATGAGTCACGGCGACAGGGTGACCGCTGTCCCGGAGGGCTTCCGCCTGTTGGCGCATACCGCGCACAGCCCCGTGGCCGTGATGGGCGACCCCGAACGGGACCTCTACGGCGTGCAGTTTCATCCCGAGGTGCAGCACACGCCCGAGGGCTCGACGATTCTGCGCAACTTCCTCTACGAGGTAGCCGGATGTGAGGGCACCTGGCGGTCGAGTTTTTTCATCGAGCACAGCGTGGCCGAGCTGCGCGAGAGGATCGGGGACAAGCGCGTGCTCTGCGCGCTCTCGGGCGGCGTGGATTCCTCGGTCGTGGCCATGCTCCTGGATCGGGCGGTCGGGGACCAACTGACGTGTATGTTCCTGGATCACGGTCTGCTCCGCAAGGACGAGGCGCAACAGGTTCTGGATGTCTTCGGACCCAGGCTGGGCGACCGCTTGGTGTTCGTGAATGCCGCGGAGGATTTCCTCGGCAGGCTGCGGGGCCTGGATAACCCCGAGGAGAAGCGCAAGGTAATCGGCGAGGCCTTCATCCGCACCTTTGAGCGAGAATCGCGCAGGCTCGGCGAGTTCCACTTCATCGCCCACGGCACCCTGTATCCCGACGTGATCGAAAGCGGCGGCGCCGGCACCGCCAAGATCAAGACCCATCATAATGTCGGCGGCCTTCCTGCCGATATGCAATATGAGAACCTCGAGCCGCTGCGCGCCCTCTTCAAGGACGAGGTGCGCCAGGTCGGCCTGGAACTGGGCCTGCCCGAGGAGATCGTGTCGCGCCAGCCTTTCCCGGGCCCCGGCCTGGCCGTGCGCATCGTGGGCGAGGTGACGCCCGAGCGCCTGGAGATCGTGCGCGAGGCCGATGCGATCCTGCGCGCGGAACTGGAGGCCGCCGAGGTGGAGGGCCTGGCCCAGTGGTTCGCGGTCCTCGCCGCCCTGCGCACCGTCGGGGTCATGGGCGACGATCGCACCTACGAGTACCCCATTGTCCTGCGCGTGGTCGAAACTGATGACTTCATGACCGCCGACTGGGCGGAGCTGGACTACGATCTGCTGGGGCGCATCGCCAACCGCATCGTCAACGAAGTGCGAGGTGTCAACCGCGTCCTGTACGACATAACCTCCAAGCCCCCGGGCACCATCGAGTGGGAGTAACTGAATGACCCGTCGTGCGCTGGCAGAGGACGTCGGGGAGGTCCTCGTCACTGAGCAGGAGATCGAGGCTGCGGTGGCCAGCCTTGCACAGCAGCTCACCGCCGACTACGCGGACAAGAGCCCTCTGCTGGTGGGCGTACTGACCGGCGCATTCGTGTTCATGGCTGACCTGGTGCGGCGACTGGACTTCCCGCTCGAGGTGGACTTCGTGGCGGTGTCCAGCTACGGCGATGCCACCGTGGCCGGCGAGCTGGAGTTGACCAGGGACGTGAGCGACAACGTGGCCGGCCGGCACGTGCTGATCGTGGATGACATCCTCGACACCGGGCGCACCCTGGCGATGCTCAGCGACCTGTTTCGGCGCCGGGAAGCAGCCAGTGTGCGCACCTGCTGTCTTCTGGACAAGCCGTCCAGGCGCGCGGTCGAGTTTGAGGCCGACTATCTGGGCCTGGAGATGCCCGACGAGTTCGTGGTCGGCTACGGCCTGGATTTCGCCCAGGGCTACCGCAACCTGCCCTTTGTCGGGGTGCTGCGCCCAGAGCTGTATGAGAGCTAGCCGTGCTTGTGTGCAAACGCTGACAGTCGTGAGGTGCGAACCGCTGAGATGCAGGACCTAGTGGACCTGAAAGAGCTGACCGTGCAGCAACTCCGCGACATGGCGGAGGGACTCGACATCCCAAAGATCTCGGGGCTGAAGAAGCACGACCTGTGCCTGAAGATCCTGATGGCCCAGAGCGAGGCCAACGGGCACCAGTACCGCTACGGGGTGCTGGAGATAATGCCCGATGGCCGCGGCTATCTGCGGGTGAACAACCACCGGGCAACGCCGTCTCTGGACGTGTATGTGGCGGATACGCAGATCAGGCGTTTCGGCCTGCGCACCGGGGACCTGGTCAGTGGCCCGGTCCGCCCGCCCAAGGACAACGAGCGCTACTGGTCGCTGCTGCGGGTGCAGACCATCAATGAGGTCGAGCCCGAGAGAGCGCGCGGCCGGCCTGTGTTCGAAGAGCTGGTGCCGATCTATCCGCAGGACCGCCTCCGGCTCGAGACCTCGGGCCCGCAGAACATCACCGGGCGCTTCATGGACCTGATCACGCCCATCGGGCGGGGCCAGCGTGGACTCATCGTCTCCGCCCCCAAGGCCGGCAAGACGACCATCATCAAAGAGATAGCCAACGCGCTCACGGCCAACTACGACGACCTGCGCTTGATCGTGCTGCTCATTGACGAGCGTCCCGAAGAGGTCACTGACATTGACCGGTCGGTGGACGGCGAGGTGGTGGCCTCGACCTTCGACGAGATGCCGGAGAACCATACGAGGGTCGCCGACCTGGTGCTGGCGCGCTGCAAGCGCCTGGTCGAGCACGGCGAACACGTGGTGGTGCTGATGGACAGCATCACGCGGCTGGCGCGCGCGTCGAACCTCACGATTGATCCCAGCGGGCGCACGCTGTCCGGTGGCCTGGACCCGACGGCACTCTACGGCCCGAAGCGTTTCTTCGGCGCCGCGCGCAACATCGAGAACGGCGGCAGCTTCACCATCCTCGCCACCATCCTCGTCGAGACCGGCAGCCGGATGGACGACATGATCTTCGAGGAGTTCAAGGCCACGGGGAACATGGACCTGGTGCTCTCGCGCCAACTCGCCGACCGGGGGACCTTCCCCGCCATCAACATCGAGCTGTCCAGCACCCGGCATCAGGAGCTGCTCTTCGATGACGAGGAGATGCAGAGCATCTGGCAGCTCCGCAAGGCCCTGCACGCCATGGAGACCCATGCCGGCACCGAGACCCTGCTGGAGGGGCTGCGCAAGACTAAGAACAACGCCGAGTTCATGGCGATGGCGAAAGAGACCTTCAAGAACAACAGATGACCCAGCGGGCCACCACCTTTGTCAGCTTCAAGAACCCGCCGCCAGGGAACAAGGGCAGGAGATCTCCCTCGCACGTCGAATAAGGGGAACGGTAGCACGACAGCGCAGCGCCTCGATGCTGCGCAAGGTTGGTGATGGCGCGTGCGGGTTGTTCGGTCGTCAGGCGGGACCGGAGATGTGGTACCGAGCCACACGGGCGGGCTGGGCGGGCGGCCCACGGCAGAGCGTGTGCTGTGGAAGCAGTGGCTCTCGCCGACCAGGTTCTTGCTCGCCGTGACCATCATCCTGGGAGTAATCATCATCCTGGCCCCGACACTGCTGCGAGCGCGTGCGCCGGCGCTCGAGGCCCGGTGCCTGGCGCAACTCGAACAGGTCGGCCAGGCGATCACGATGTACAGCTACGATCACGGCGCCTACCCCCTGCCGCACAACTGGCACCAGGCGATTCGGCCGTACGTCGGCGATCCGGCAAACCCCGAGGAGGACGTCATCCCCGGTAGCAAGCGCGACCCGCTCAAGTGCAGGGCCGATCCCTCTGACGCTTCGGTGTCCTACCTCTACCTGGACCGACGCATCCTGGATTACACGATGTCGCGGCTGAATGATTCGGAGACGCCGCTGGCCGTTGACGAGTACTTCCACCGCTATGCGACCATGGTGTGGTACGACGGGCACACCAGCAAGATGACCAAGCAGGAATGGGCCTATCGCCGACTGCGGCAGTGGAAGGTGCGCCGCGACCTGGACAACGCCGACAGCTTCTCATACGAACTCATGCCGGGCACACAGGTAAGACCCAACGTAGCCTCCCCGTTCATCGAGCCGACGGACAAGTACATCTGGCCCGATCTGTAGCGCCAGGGCCCCGGTATCATCCCTCCCGCCTGCGTAGAGAGGTGCTCGAGTGACCCCCGCCAGCAAGAGGATCGTGGTTCTCGGCTCTACGGGCTCCATCGGCCGGCAAACGCTGGAGATGGTGCGATCTCATCCCGAGCGGCTCTCGGTGGTCGGCCTGTCGGCGGGCAGTAACGCCGAGGCCCTGGCGTCTCAGGCCGAGGAGTTTAGCGTGCAGTTCCTCGCTCTTGCTGACGAGCAGGCAGCCGCGCAGCTTGAAGGTGTCGGGCGGCGCGTCTTCGCCGGCGCCCAGGGCCTGTGCGATCTCATAGAGGCCGCCGAGCCGGAGCTGGTCGTCGGCGCGGTGACGGGGCTGGCAGGGCTCAGGCCGCTGCTGACCGCCCTGGAGGGGGGCGTGGATTGCGCCCTGGCCAACAAGGAGCCCCTGGTGGCCGCCGGCGGCCTGGTCACCGAAGCCGCACGCCAGAGCGGCTCCCAACTCCTGCCCATTGACAGCGAACTCTCCGCCATCTCTCAGTGCCTGCGCGGCGAACGCACCGAGGAGATCGAGAAGATACTGCTGACCGCCTCCGGCGGCGCCTTCGCCTCCCTGTCGGCCGAAGAGCTGGCCGAGGTGACACCTGAGCAGGCGCTCAAGCACCCGAACTGGCGGATGGGCCCCAAGGTGACCGTGGACTCGGCGACCCTCGCGAACAAGGGCTTCGAGGTCTTCGAGATGCACTGGCTGTTCCACGTGCCGGTGAAGCAGATCGAGGTCGTGGTTCACCACCAGAGCATCATCCACTCGCTGGTGCAGTTCCAGGACGGCTCGGTGATTGCCCAGCTCGGGCTGCCCGACATGCGTGTGCCGATTCAGTTCGCGCTGCTGTATCCTGATCGGGTGGCGAACGAACTGCCGCGGCTGTCGCTGACCGAGATCGCAACGCTCACCTTCGCCGAGCCCGACACCGAGCGCTTTCCCTGCCTGTCGCTGGCGTACTCGGCGGCGCGCGCGGGCCGCAGCTACCCGGTCGTGCTCAACGCCGCCGACGAGCAGGCCGTCAGCCTCTTCCTGGACAAACGCATCGGCTTCATGCAGATTCCGGAACTGATCGAGCGTGCCCTCGACGAACATGAGGCCTTCGGCATTGACAGCCTCCAGGACGTGGAACGCGCCGACGCGTGGGCGCGCGCCTACGTCCGAGATCAGGCCTCGCACTGATCAGCGCCCTCTTGCCAATAGCGCCGATAAAGGGTAAACTGTCATGGTAAGTCGGTCTTGACGATGCCCCCGGCTGGGCCTCCGCCAGGGGCATTGCTGCCTTGATAGGAACGAGAGTGCGATGATAGAGAGCATCACGGGCGGCGCGCAGGCCATCGTCGCGATAGTCCTGCTGCTGGGCGCCTGTATATTCTTCCACGAGACCGGGCACTTCGTGCTGGCGAAGCTCGCGGGGATGCTCGTGCACGAGTTCGCGATAGGCTTCGGCCCTCGTCTGGTATCATTCAAGCGCGGCGAGACGCTCTACAGCATCAGGTTGATCCCGCTCGGCGGCTATGTGCGCATCGCCGGGATGGACCCCGAGGAGCGCGACGCGGAGCGGGGCTTCCACACCTTCCCGCGCTGGCAAGGCTTCACGGTGCTGGTGGCCGGCTCGCTAATGAACGTGGTGCTGGCTGCGGTGGCCTTCATCGTCATCGCCGCCGTCAGCGGGCTGCCGGTGTTCCCCGACTACACGATCCGCGTCTCAAAGGTGTTGCCGGCCAGCGCAGCCGAGGCCGCCGGTATCCAGGCCGGCGACGAGATCGTGAGCATGGACGGCATCAGCCACAGCCTCTTCGTCGAGGATGTGCGCAGCGGCAGTCCCGCCGCACAAGCGGGCATCGGCGCGAATAACCTCATCTACGAGGTCGAGGAGGACGAAGTCACCGTGCCTCCCGAGCTGCTCTCTGCCGTGCAGGAGCACGCGGGCGGGTCGGTTCAGGTCGAGATAGCCGCGTACGACGCAAAGGGCAACATCAATGACCTCTCTTCAGGTCTGCTG
>CBFDBV010000027.1:0-19505 GCA_965603135.1 uncultured bacterium | reverse complement strand
GCGCTTCGCGGGTGGCCCCCAGGTCAAGGGCGTCAACATGTTCGTGTACGGCTGGGGCCAGCAGATATCGTACCTGAACGGGCGGATCATCGCACACGATCCCGAAGCCCAGCGGGCCTTCATAGACAAATGGCGCGCGAAGGGGATGGAGACGCGCTCGTACACCTGCACACAGTGCACGGCGAACATCTCGCCGGAGTACGCCTTCTTCGCCCAGGAGTGGAACCAGCCGTACGGCTCGAGCTTCTCGGGCTACAAGCGCGTGGGCGATGACGCTCCGTACAGCATGGTACCCGTCTGTCCGCGCAGCACCTTCGCCGATTTCCTGGTCTGGTGCGTGAAGGAGCACGTGCGGAATGACTGGGGCGGGGGGATCTACACGGACATTGACGGCGCCAAGCCCTGCGATAACCCCGTCCACGGCTGCGGCTTCACCGACGTCTTCGGCCGCTCAGGGCGCACCTGGCCGCTGTACGCGCACCGGGGGCTGTCCCGCCGCATCTACGCCGCCTGTCACGACGCGGGCAAGGCCTATCTCTCGCATGCGCACAGCCATTGGTACTCGCTCTTCAACGCCTTCAACGATGGCTGGTGCCCGGGCGAGCAGTACTCCAGCAAGGTCCTCGACAACCCGACGTTCTACATGGACGGCATCCCGGATCGCGTCTGGCGCACCGAGTTCCGCACACCGACCACCGGCGTTACCACTTTCCTGCTGCCCCAGCTCGGACGCCTGGCTGGCAAGGCGGCGCTCGACGACCCCGGCCCGAGCGAGTGCTGCTGGGCGGCGGCTATGTGCTACGGCGTGCCCCTCTGGGCGGGCAGCGTAACCAGGCAGGTGATCGAGGACGTCTGGGCGGCGCAGATGGACTTCGGGATGGCCGACGTCGAGTTTGTGCCCTTCTGGCGGCAGGAGGAGTTCATTGCCTCCGACCCGCAGGTCCGCATCAGCCTCTGGCGCAAGCCCGGCAGGCGGCTCGTGATCGTGACCAACTGGACCGACGAGGACAAGACCGTCCAGATGCGGCTGGCCGAGGGCGGCTCGCCGCAGTTCCGCGCAGCCTGGAAGGCGGAGGACCTCTCCGTCGCCGACGGCACGGCGACCTTCACCGTCCCGGCCAAGCGCGGGGCGCTCGTGACCGTGGAGGGAATCCAGTGACGGCCACGCCGGGGGCGGGCCTGCCGCGGGCCGCGCTCGCCGGATAGTCCCTGCCCTTGAAGTTCAGTATCTCGCTGGAGGCGGTGGCGGAGGGACCGAGCTGTGAGAGCGCATAGTCGGTCGGATCGTGTACCCTGAGGAGACCAAGGATATGAACATCATCGTCGTCGTCGTTGACACGCTCAGGTACGACCACGTCGGCGCGCATGGGAACGAGTGGATCAAGACCCCCAACCTCGACCGGCTCGCCGCCGAATCGTGGGCCTTCGACCGGGCCTTCACCGCCAGCTTCCCCACCATCCCCCATCGCACCGACGCTATGACCGGGAAGTACGGCGGGCCCTTCCACCCGTGGCGGCCCCTGCGCCACGACGCCATCACCTTCCCCCAGGTGCTGCGCGAGGCCGGCTACGCCACCCAACTCATCCACGACACCCCGCACCTGGTCAACGGCGGGCATAACTTCGACTGGCCCTTCCACGCCTGGACCCAGGTCCGCGGCGCTGAGGTGGACCGCCCCTGGATTGATACCAGCACCGAGTTCCCGGCCAACTGGGCCCCCGACGCGCTCTTCGACTTCGTCGAGCAGGAGCCGCAGGGCCTGCGGCTCCTGCCGACGTACGTGCGCGCCAACCGCCGCCGCGAGCGGGACGAGGACTGGAACTCCGCCAGGCTCTTCCTGACCGCCGCGAGCTGGCTCCGCGAGAACGCCTCGCACGACAGATTCCTGTTGTGGGTGGACTGCTTCGACCCGCATGAGCCCTGGGATGTGCCGCCGGAGTTCGCCAGGCTGTACGCTGACGATCCGAGCTGGGACGGTCGCATTGACCCGCGCTCGTTCCTGGTCCACGATGCCAGCGACGCACCCGAGGCCGCCAAGCGGCGCATCGCCGCGCAGTACGCCGGCAAGGTGAGCTGGGTGGACCGGTGGCTCGGCGAGCTGCTGGACGCGCTGGAGGAGACCGGACTTGCCCGCAACACGGCGGTGCTGCTCACCTCCGACCACGGCACGGCGCTCGCGGAACGCGGCACGTTCGGCAAGAGTCCCCCGCTGCACGAGCAGGAGGCGCACGTGCCGTTCATCTTGCGCGTGCCCGGCGGCGAGAGCGGGCGCAGCGATATGATCGTGCAGCCGCAGGACATCTTCGCCACGGTGGCGAGCCTCGCCGGCGTGGGGCTGCCGGAGGGCATCGTCTCCCACGACGTTCTGGCCCCGGCACGCGAGGCAGACTCGGGGACCCGCGAGGTTGCCCTGGCAGGTCCGGCCGCGAACGCGGCATGGGGCGAGAGGCCCGAGCGGATTCTGTTCACCGTCCTCGACCAGGAGTGGTATCTCGAGCTGGCCGCGAAGCCGCAGCACTGCCGTCTGACGCGCCTCGGGTCGCTTGACGAGGTCGCGGCTGAGCACCCGGAGGTCGTAGAGCGGCTGCACGCGGCGGGGGTGGAGGAGATCGAGCGTCGGGGCATTGACCCTGCGCTGATGAGCTGGCTCCGCGCCGAGGGGGAGTGCGAGTTCCCGAGCGAGGTCAGCTTCTGGGACGGCTACCCCGGCCCGGCGGGCTTCCGCTCCTACTTCCAGAACCTGTGGACCGAGTGGTAGCGAGGCGTGCCGAGCATCCTTGCGCGCACCCGCCGGAGGGAGCTCGATGAACTTCCGCCAGCGTCTGCTTGCCGTGCTCCACGGCGAGCGCCCGGACGTGATGCCCTGGTTCGCCGACCTGACCTACTGGTATCACGCGCAGAAGCTCGCGGGCGCGCTGCCGACCGAGTACGAGGGCGATGAGGGCTTCATCAAGCTGCACGCCGAGCACAACGTGGGCTACTACCTGGGCTACGCGAGTGCGTCGTCGAGCACTCACGAGAACGTGAGCGTGTCCACTGAGACCGAGGGCGACGTCACCACTACGAGATGGCAGACTCCCGTCGGGGAGATCCACGGCCAGAAGAGGTTCCTCCCTGAGACCGCGAGTTCAGCGCCGACGAAATGGCCGGTCGAGGCACTCGAGGACCTCCGCGTGCTGCGATACATCGCCGACGCGACGCGAACCACGCCCACTTACGAGCGCTACGAGCTGCTGAAGCGGCTGTCGGGCGGCCAGGGCCACCCGACGGTGCTCCCGCCGCGCTCCCCGATCTCGCAGATGCTCGCACAGTGGACTGGCGCGGCGAACCTGGCCTACCTGGCCGCCGATGCCCCCGAGGAGCTGGAGGCAACGCTCCACGCCCTGGGCCGGGCGGCGGATGGCGCGTATGAGGCGATCCTGGGCTGTGACACGCCCTTCGTCGAGCTGCCCGACAACCTCAGCGGCGAGGTGGTCACCAGCCTCTTCGAGCGCTACCAGTTCGACTACTACCTGGCGCGGCTTGAGCCCCTGCACGCGGCGGGCAAGAAGGTGGGGACGCATCTGGATGGCACCGTGCACGGGATTCTGCCGCTGCTGGTGAAGACCGGCCTGGACTTCATCGAATCCATCACCCCGAAGCCGACGGGGGACGTGGCTGTCGAGGACCTGCGCGAGCTGGCCGGTCCCGATCTCATCCTCTTCGGCGGCATGCCCGGGGCGCTTCTCTCCCGCATCTACACTGAGGAGGACGTGCGCCGGCAGGTGGCGCAGATCGTGGAGCACCACTGGGAGGACGGGAAGTTCATCCTGGGCGTTGCCGACCAGGTCCCGCCGGACGCCGACATGAGCCGCCTGCCGATGATCACCGATCTGCTCGAGGAGCTCTGCCGCTAGGCCCGTGCCTGTTCGACGGACGCGAAGTCCGAAGGTGGTGCATCATGAGATCCGTGCTTGCGTTCTGCGTCCTGCTGACCGCCGTGGCCGCTTGCTTGGCCGACCCACCGGCCTGGCGCGAGGCCCCTGAGGTCTACGAGGTCAACAGGGATGGCCTGACCGCCTCCGACGGCGGCGGCAGCACCGGCGACAACTACCTGCTCACCCTGGCCGAGTACTCCGACTTCGTGCTCTCCTTCGACCTGACGCGCATGGAGGCCGGCGGAGACAAGCTGCGCGCCATCGTGGTCTGGGGCCTGGACCTGGCTGACCGGAGCAACCGCGCCTGCTTCTTCCTGCCGGTGACGCGCCTGGGAGTGGGCGACACCGGGCACTTCGAGGTCATCAAGCTCGGCGCCCGCGCTATGCTCAAGCTCGAGGGGAATGTCGTCTCGCGCGAGGCGGCGGCGTACGGTGAGCCGCTGGAGAAAGCCCCCGTCGCGTTCCTGCACTATTACAACTACCACTTCCGGTACACGAACGTGGACCTGGCATCCCTCGAGGCTGACAAGCTGCCCCCGCCGACGGACCTGCGCGCCCAGGTCAGCCCCGCCGGGGTGGTCGTGCTGGCCTGGGAGGTGCCGGAGGTCTACCAGGGGCTCGCCGGGTTCGAGGTCCGCCGTCGGGAGGGCGGGGCTGAGGCGGCGGGGAGCGCAGCGAGAGCTGCGCCGGGCCAGGGGGAGGAGGCGAGCGTGGTCGCCGAGACCGAGGGCCTGGAGGCGCGGGATGTGACCGCTCGGAGTGCAGTCAGCTACTCGTACTCGGTGGCGGCAGTGCTGGACGACCGCAGCGGGCCCAGGAGCGAGGAGATCTCCGTGCGCGTTGACAGGGCTCGGCCGCCCAGGCCGGTCGAGGATGCGCGGGCGATGCTGCGTATTGACGGCTCAGCGAGGCTGTCGTGGCGGCTGGCCGAGGACTCGCGTTGTGCAGGCCTGGGCGTGCAGCGAGGGGAGGAGGTGCTGGCGAAGGGCCTGGACCCGAGGACGAACAGCTTCCTGGCGCCGCCCTCGGAGCAGCGCGAGTACGTGATCAGCACTCTCGATCCCGACGGCAGGCAGGACGCGGTCACCCAGGTGCGGGCAGAGCCGGCGGCTCCGCTCGTCGCGGAGGGCGCGAGTTGGCCGACCCGACATCCCTACCTGCGGTACTCGGCGGAGGATATTGACCGCGCGCGTCGGCTGGTGAGGGCCGACGGGACGGCGCGGAAGGTGCTGGCGAGCGTATGCACCAAGGCCGACGGGATCATCAGCAAGCCCCCTGACATCCCCCGTGAACGGAGCGATGAGCATCGGAAGATGACGGGGCCTGTCAGAAGGGTCGCGGATGCCTACGCGCTCTCGGGCGATGACAGGTACGCGGCGTGGGTGCGGGAGGTGATGCTGGCCTACGCCAAGCTGTATCCAACGCTGGAGCCGTTCAGCGGCGGGAGGGCACGGATCGTGAAGACCGGCTCCGGGCTCTACGAGGCGACCTGGTACGTGCCGGTCATCTGCGCCTATGACATGACCTACGACAGCCCGGTCTACTCCGCCGAGGACCATCAGAGGATAGCCGATGACTTCCTGCGACCGGCGGCGGAGCTGTTCTGGGTGAAAGACTACACCAACAGCGGCGATCACCGTGCCCGCGACCTGCACTACAAGTGCTACAACTTCCAGGCGTGGTTCATCTCGGCGGTCGGTCTGACGGGGATGCTGCTACGCGATGCCGACATGGTCGAGCACGCCATTGACGGCCCTTACGGGTTCAAACACCTGCTGGCCCACGACGTGCACGATGACGGGCTGTTCTGGGAGCGGTCGCTGGGCTATCACAGCTTCGTGCTCAGCGCGCTGCTTCCGTTCCTGGAGGCCGCCTATCACTGCAACCTGGACCTCTACCACCTTCGGGTGCCCGACGACTACAACGAGGACCGGGAGCCGCTCGCCAACTACACCGTCGGCGACGGCGACAACGGCCCCAAGAGCATCAAGCTGATGTTCGACGGGCCGTTCTACGCGCTCTACGGGAACCGGACCTACGCGAACGTGGGCGATAGCAACGCGGGCCCGCTACGAGCCGGAGAGTACTACCGCGTGGCCTACCATCGCTACCGCGAGCCGAAGTACGCGTGGCTGTACTGGCAGGATAGGAAGAGGAGCGAGCGCGAGGAGCTGTACCGCGGCGAGACCGACCTCTCCGGGACGGTGCGTGTCGCCTACGACGACACCGCCCTCTACATCGGCGCCGAGATCACCGACGACGTGGTGCGCAACACGCATGCGAAGCCTGGCGAGGTCTGGGCGGGGGATGCCCTCTGGGTGGGCCTCAAGTGGCGCGCCCAGGAGGGCGGCGGATATGACTTCATCTACGGCCTGAGCCCGGGCGACTTCGCCCAAGTGCCGCCCGTGCCGGCGCTGTTCAACCGCTTCCAGGAAACCAACAACGGCGCCAGCTCAGGCGAATATGCTGTCAAGAAGACCGAGAACGGTTACAGTCTGGAGATCGCCGTCCCCTGGGCGGAGTTCGAGCCGGGCGAGGGAGAAGAGGGCACCGCGTTTCGACCGCAGCCGGGCGCTCAGATCACGGTGGACTGCGTGCTCTATGACGGCGACCCCAGCGGCGGCGCATCAACCAAGGAGAAGATGCTGGGTTGGTCCTGCACCATTGACCGCTACGACAGCGCCCAGGGCGGGGCCCTGGTGTTCGACGACACCCCGCCGGAGGGCGAGGGCATCATCAACGCGCCGCGCGCGGAGGGCCTGGTCGTGGACGGCGAGCTGGACGACTGGGCCAAGCTCCCGGCGCGGCCGGCGCGCATCGGCACTGACTCTGCCGTCATGACCGACGCTGGTAGCGGGCCCGACCTTCTCAGCCTCATCTATGACGCACCAGTCGAGGACGAGGCACAGTTCGACTATCTCGGCGGGAGCTTCTGCAACAACGGTATCTTACAGGCGGGCTGCACGCTGTACCCCTCCACAGGCTTCGCCATCCTGCGCGAGGGTCTCGACGAGAGCGGCCTCCCGCCGCCGGACGCCACCTGCTGCACGCTCAATTACGGCCCGCATGGCGGCGGGCATGGGCACCCGGACCAGCTCAGCATCGTCTTATACGCCGACGGCAAGCAGTGGATCCCGGACTTCGGCTCCTGCCCGTACGGGTCGAAGGAGAAGCAGACGTGGACCTCGCAGACCATCAGTCACAACACGGTCGTGGTTGACGAGGTCAGCCAGTATCCGACGGTGTCGGGCACCCCCTCGTGGCCCTGCGACGCCGCCGAGAGGCAGGCGCGGGGCTTCCTGGACTTCTTCGACTGTGACGCAGCTTTCAAGGCCGCGGGCGCACGGAACTCCGCGGTGTACGAGGGCGTGACTGTGCGACGCACGGTTGCTCTGGTCGGAGATGCGCTCGTGGACTTCTTTGAGGCGGAAAGCGCTGCGGAGCACCAGTACGACTACCCGCTGCATATTGACGGGCCACTGCTGGCCTGCTCGGCGCTGCTGGCGGCCCAGGAGGGCGTGCTGGCCGACAAGCCCGGCTACCAGCACAACGAGGCGGTGCGGCGCGGGGTCACCGACGAGCCGGTGGTCACGACGTGGGGCGACGAGGCCCGCAAGCTGCGCATCTCGTGCGCGCCCGCTCCCGGCACCGAGGTCATCGTCGCCGAGGGGATCACCAACAAGCTGGACCGCAAGATGCCGATGCTGATACTGCGCCGGCGGGCCGAGGACACCATCTTCGCCACGGTGATGCAGCCGTTCACCACCGACGAGTCTCAGTCCCCCGAGTGGCTGCGCGAGGGCGAGGCGGTTGCGGTGCGCCTGGTGGTGCCGGAGGGAACGGCGCTGGTGGTGTACAATCCCAGCGAGGGCGTCGTCGAGGTTGACGGCTTGCGCGTGGCCGGCCGCCTCGCGCTGCGGCTCACGCGCGCCGACGGAACCGTGGTAACTCGCCAACTCTAGGTCAGAAGCCCTCGCGCATCAGTACTCGTCGCCGATCTCGCGCACGATCCTGACCCACTCGATGAGCCGCTCGGGCTCGCCCTCCACGGTCTGCACGTCCTTGAGCGTGATGTCCACGTGGCAGCCCTTCGAGGCCTCCATCCCCTCGCGGATGACCTTGCGCACGTGATCGGGGTCGAAGCCGCAGCAGACCATCTCCGCCGGGTTCGGCCGCCACGAGAACACGTAGTCCTCCCGTATCTGCTCGGCAGACTTCGCCACGTTCGCCACCGGCGTCACCGCGATGCGCCGCAGGTTCGGCAGGTTGCGCAGGTAGTCAATCTTCTGCGTCAGGTCCTCGCAGCAGCCGTAAGCCACCAGCCCGAACTTCTCCAGGATGGGGAACTGATAGCGGAACATAAACTCGTCGTGCATCGCCGGGGAGATGAGCGCGAACTCCTGGGCGGCCATGAAGACCCAGAGCCGGTCGCGCGTGACGGGCTCGCCGTTGGCCCGCGGGTCCTCCAGCTCCCGGGCATAGGGCATCGCCTGGTTCTGATGATTGCACAGGCGCCAGTCGCCCGCCCTCTCGGCCTCCTCGTGGACGGTCAGCACCCCGTTGCTCATAAATGACAGCAGCCGGTGCAACCACTCGGGGTTGTCGCTCATGTCCCACATTACCTGCTCCAGCTCGCGCAGGTAGCCCAGGTCGGTCGAGAGGTCCGCGCGCCAGACGGTGTAAGCAGGCGACCGGTCCACGTTCACCTCCAGGATGTCAGCGACCGCATCCTGGAGGCGCGCGACGTTGCGCTCGGTGGACTCCTCGTCTATGACGTGATGCGGCTCGACGAGCTTGCTGATGTCCTCGAGTTCCTTGAGCGGTGGATCGTACTTCCACGCACCGCCCGGCTCGGGGCTGGGAATGCGGTTGTACTTCACGCCCCACGGGCCCTCCGGGGGCATCTGGACGCTCGCGCGCTGCGTGATCCACGGCTCGATGATGAAGTCGTCACCGATCTCGTCCTGCGCGAGGTGCATCTTCAGGAAGCGCTCGTGCTGGTGCCAGAAGGGGTCCTCGCACTCGAGCTTTGAGAGCGGGTGCTCGTTCCAGGTGGCGAACCACCGGCAGTAGACGAGCGGCCGCGTCCTCTCCAGGCTGTTATGCCGGCGCCAGAGGTCCCGCCGCTCGTCCTGGATCGGCTTTGCGGCGATCTCTGCGTACTGCCTGGCCAGGTCGCGAATGAGCTGCACGTCGCGCGAGTCTGTCACGTGAAGACTCCCCTGAGAGCGGCGAGACAAAGCTGGACGAGCGTCGGTGGGAGTACTTGTCCCAGGTCGGCCGGAATCCTTCCTCTTGCCCGCAGCCTAGAACTTGGCCACGAGCACCGCCATGTGGTGGAACTCCGGGACCGCTATCTCGACGGCGTCCGGGCGAGCTTCCGCCACGAGAGCCTTGCCGCTGACCGCATTGAAGACTCGCTTCGGCGCTCCGCGGCCCCTGATGGTCACCTTGACGCCCGTGCACGGCGGTGGCGTCTGCGTCAGCTCTGCCAGCTTGTCGGGGTCCGGCTTGCGGCCGGTGAAGACCCAGGTGAACTCGTTGGCGAGCGAGACCGTCAGACAGTCCCCCGTCCTGTCGGCGAAGGCAACTGCGTGCATCTTCTCAGGGCCGCCGAACACCTGAACGGGGGCTTGGTCCGCCTCCGGTCCCAGCGCTTCCATAAACGCCTCGACGGCCTGGTCCTGGCCGCCCTCGGGATCGTGCCACTGCCACCCCTCCTGCTGCCCTATGACCTTCCCGCCGCCGGCCCGGAAGTCCTCAACCGCCGCGCGCATGCGCTCAGTGACATGATCCGGCGTGGGGAGGAAGAGCACGCAGTAGCCGTCCAGCAGACCCTCCTCGAGTTGGCTATCGGTGATGGCGCCGACGGGCAGCCGCGCGCGGAACAGCGCCAGATAGGCGCCATAGAACGGGTAGAGCACGCGGCGCCAGGCTTGCTTGGGCTCCAGCGTGTACCTGTCACGGGCGTGCTCCGAGTAGTGAAGCGCCGCCCACCGCACCGGCTGCGTGCCGGCGAGATACGGCGAGACCCTGTCGCCCAGGGCAAAGGCCCGCTCGAACATCATGTCCGGGATCGTACTCTCGCGTATGTCCAGGTTCGCTATGCAGCCATGCGTCACCATCCCGGCGGTGGCGTAGAGGGTCGAGGCCTCGTCGAGCAGCCCATGGGTCCAGATATGCGCCGGTCTGCCATCGCAGGCGTCCCTGGCCAGCGTGTGGCCCAGTGCGATCTTGACCTCGCGCTCGGTGGGCATCATCTCCGGGTCGAGGGGGAAGAGGAGCGACCGGGGCGTCCTGGCCGGAAGCGAGAACTCGGTCTTCATCGAGTCGGCGATGCGGAACAGGCGGTTGGTCATGTGCCGGTCGGAGATGGTCGGCCAGGTATTGCTGCCCACCAGCATCACCACCTCAGGGTTGCGCTCGTGGATGGCCCTGCGCCATTTGACGAAAGTCCGCTCGATGGTCAGGTTGTTGAAGTCCTTGAGCTTCTGCCAGACCGGGTTGCCCGGGTCTGGGTAGGGCGGATGATCGAGTCCCGTCTCCTGCTTGAACTTCTGCTTGCAGTACTCGCACCAGCAGCCATCCCTGGGCATATGAACCTCGTCGAAGTAGAAGGCGTCGGCGCCCATGTCCACCAGCTCAAGCAGCCGCCGCTGCACGAAGTCAGCGTAGGGGGAGTTGAAGCATATCTTGAGCCCACGCTTCTTGTAAGGATTGCCCTCCGCGTCCCTGCACATCCAGTCGGGCTGCGTTTCGGCCAGGTAGGCGTCTTCCATGTGCCGGTGGTAGACGATGATGCGGCAGCCCGCCTGGTGGGCGTTCTCGATGATCTCCTGCGCGAGGTTCCTCCCCTCCAGCGCGGGATGAATCGCGCCAACCTTGCTCGGCCACCACGCGCCTTCCGAGCCGGTCTTGATGTGTCGCACGAAGGTCCTCACGCCCATCTCTCTGAAGGCCTGTGCCGCGTTCAGGAAGATCTCCTTGTCGAACCATCGAGGGCTCAGACGCGTGTGCGCGTGCACCCGATGCCGGCCGTACCACTCGGGCAACTGATACTCGGTGGCCCCATCCAGCCAGTCGGGGCGCACCTGCGTGAGCGGCCTCGTCACAAGCTCCAGGGTCCTGGCGTCCAGCATCTTCAACCAGTCCGTGTGAATCAGATCGTCCGTGGGCTCTTCGTCCCCGGCGGTGAGGTAGATGCAATCGGGGCGGAGGGGCGCCGAGCCCACGGCGAGGGTATGATCGCCTGCGGCAAGCCGCCTGGTGAATACCCCGGCCCAGCCCCAGACTCCGGGCCCGATGTATCCCCCTGTCGCCGGTATCAGGACCGTCTCGAACTCCGGCTCTCTCACGGGGTCCAGGGCCGCTCTGAGTCGTATCTCGCTCTTGGCCCCGTAGCGCAGCCAGCCGCGGTACGTGCCCTCTTCCGGCAGCGTGAAACGATACAGCGCGTAGCCGTCAACGTAGAACTTGAAGAGGACGCGGCGCTTGCTGGCTTCCGGCTCAGCGGTTGGCACCGCGAAGCTACCGTCGTCGGGGACCCTCCCATCAAACTGTTCCGCCTCGATGAGGAGCCCGCGCGGCTCGTCGGCTTGCACAGCCTGCTGCATGGCGGCTATGAAAATGAGCGCAGTTGCACAGCACACGAACGAATGACGCTGCATAACGCCGGGACCTCCGCTTGCAACCGACGGACGGCGCGAGGCCTTCAGGAGTTCTCGCCTGGCCCAACGCAGAGGATTTCGTGGGGGAAGCCCTCGATTCCTTGCAGTGAATCGTGAGGGCCGAGGCACGCAACGGCCACGAAGCAACAGGCCTGGTGGCATCAGTCGCGCGCGCGTTGGCTTGTTTGAAGAGAATACTCTCAGAATCGCCAGTTAGGGCTTGACAATAAAGTTAGGCTATGCTAACATTGCCCGCGCGTCAGGGGAAGAGCATGCAAAGCGAGGACAGATCAATGAGCAACGGGGCTGAGCTGACCGCAGCAATGGAGGACTACCTGGAGGCTATCTACCGGCTCCAACGGGAGCGCGAGGTGGCGCGTGTCAAGGACATCGCGGCCCGCCTGAAGGTCAAGATGCCCAGCGTCAGCAACGCGCTGGATGCCCTGAAAGAGCGCAAGCTCATCCGGCACGAGAAGTACGGCTATGTGACGCTGACCAGCGAAGGGCTGGCCAGTGCTGAGGCGGTGTACCGGCGCCATCAGGCCCTGACGCGCTTCTTGGCGGACATACTGCAACTTGACGAGAAGCGGGCCGAGACGGAGGCGTGTGAGATGGAACACGCGGTCTCGGCCGAGACCTTGCGCCGGCTGCTGGCGCTGGTGGAGTTCCTCAAGCGCTGCCCGCGCGGCGGGGACACGTTGCTGCACCACCTCTCGGGGCGCTGGGAGGACATTCCCTGCGACCACGACTGCCGCAAGTGCATCGCGGAGATTGAGGTGCCCGACGAGCACCCTTTTCAGCCCGCGGAAGGAAGTGAGCGCGCGATGACGCTTGAGGAGCTTGCGCCCGGCGAGCGCGGGAAAGTGCTGAAGCTGACGGGAGACAGCGCCGTGCGCCGGCGCATCATGGATATGGGCGTGACGCCCGGCAGCGACATCGAGGTCGAGAGGGTGGCGCCCCTGGGCGACCCCATCGAGGTCAAGGTGCGCGGCTACCACCTGTCGCTGCGCAAGCAGGAGGCGGCGCAAATTGCTGTTGAACCCGACTGACGCAGCCGCCGGCCCACCGGCGATCCCGTTGGCGATGCTGGGGCCGGGCCAGAGCGGCGTGATCATGAACGTGCACGGCGGCCATGGCATCCGGCGTCGGCTATCTGACATGGGGCTGGTTCCCGGGGCTCAGATAACTGTGATGAACGGAGCGGGCGCGGGTGGACCGCTGATCGTCGGCGTGCTGGAAACGAGATTGATGCTGGGACGCGGGATGGCGCACAAGATCCTCGTGCAGCCCCTGTGAGCCTGGCCTGCGGGCCGCGTGTCAGACGCGGCCCTTTTTCGTGGCAGGTGAGTTAGAGTTAACAAACTTAGTTAGCCCTGAGAAACGCCCGGGCAAGATGGACGAGATCACCATCGCTCTCGCGGGCAACCCCAACTCCGGCAAGACGACCGTGTTCAATGCGATCACGGGCGCGCGCCAGCACGTCGGGAACTACCCCGGCGTCACCGTGGAGAAGAAGGAGGGGCGCCACCGCGTCGGCGACACCGAGCTGCACGTGGTGGACCTCCCCGGCACTTACAGCCTCACCGCGTACTCCGTCGAGGAGCTGGTGGCGCGCAACTTCGTCATCCAGGAGCGCCCCGATGTCGTCGTGGACATCGTTGACGCCTCGAACCTGGAGCGTAACCTCTACCTCGCGACTCAGTTCATCGAGCTGGGCGCGCCCACGGTGCTCGCGCTAAATATGATGGACGTGGCCGAGGCGCGCGGCAAGAGGATTGACGTAGAGCTGCTGTCGGAACTGTTGGGCGTGCCGATCGTGCCCACCGTCGCGTCCAGGGATGAGGGCATTGACGAGCTGCTCCAGGTCGCGATCGAGACCGCGCGCGAGCGGCGCGTCCCCGCCAAACCCGTCACCTACGGCCGGGAGCTTGAGGACCATGTCCAACAGCTCGCCGAGATGCTGGACGAAGAGGGAGGCGTGGACGGGCTTTCCTCTCGTTGGGTTGCGATCAAGTTGCTCGAAAACGACTCGGCGGTGCACAAGTTCGTGCAGGCCACGCTGGGCGGCGCGGAAGCTGTCCTGGATGCTGTGCTGCGCGCGCGCAGCCACCTGGAGGAAGTGGTCGGGGAGGACGCCGAGATCGCGCTCGCCGATCAGCGCTACGGCTTCATCGCCGGCGCCTGCGCGGAAGCCACCGAGCAAACCCAGGAGACGCGCCGGGACTGGTCCGAAGCCATTGACAGCGTGGTCACCAGCCGGCTGCTGGGCATCCCCATCTTCCTGGCCCTGATGTGGGCGCTCTTTGAGATGGTCTTCACCCTGGGAGGCCCCCTGATGGGCTGGGTCGAGGCCTTGTTCGGTTGGCTGGGTGACGGTGCGGTGAGTCTGATCCCCGAGGGCGAGGTGCAGTCGCTGATCGTGGACGGCATCATCGGCGGCGTCGGCGGAGTGCTGGTCTTCATCCCGCCGATATTCCTGCTGTTCCTGGCCATCGCTATCCTGGAGGACAGCGGATATATGGCCCGCGGGGCCTTCGTGGTGGACCGGCTGATGCACAAGATCGGGCTGCACGGGAAGAGCTTCATCCCGATGCTCATCGGCTTCGGCTGCACGGTTCCGGCGGTGATGGCCACCCGGACGCTGGAGAGCCGGCGCGACCGCCTCCTGACGATCCTGGTGACGCCGCTGATGAGCTGCGGGGCGAAGCTGCCGGTCTACGTGCTGCTCGCCGGGGCGTTCTTCCCCGCTGACATCGCGGGGAAGGTGATCTTCTCGGTCTACGTGCTCGGCGTCATCCTGGCGATTACGATGGCGAAGCTCTTCGGAGCGCTCATGCTTCCCGGGGAGGCGGCGCCCTTCGTGATGGAGCTACCGCCGTACCGGATGCCGACCGCGAAGGGCCTGTTGATACATATGTGGGAGCGCGGCTGGCTGTACCTCAAGAAAGCGGGCACCATCATCCTGGGCATCTCGATCGTGATGTGGTTCCTCCTCAGCCACCCGGCCCCGCCTTCGCCGTCCGTGGCGGTCCCGCCTAGCGGGATCAGCCCCCGCACAAGCGGTCCAGACAGCCCGCGGGGGACGAGGGCGTCCCCCGCCACGATGGCTGAGAACGCCATCGCACATACCTACGCGGGGCAGATGGGCAGGGCGATTGAGCCTGTGCTCAGGCCGCTCGGGTTCGACTGGAAGATCGGCATCGGGCTGGTGGCGGGCTTTGCCGCCAAGGAGGTCGTGGTCGCCACCTTCGGCACCGTCTACGCCCTGGAGGAGGCCGACGAGGAGTCCGAGGACCTGCGCGCGGCGCTGCGGCAGGACCCGCAGTTTAACCCGCTGGTCGCGTACACGCTGATGGTCTTCGTGCTCATCTACGTCCCGTGCATGGCGGTGGTCGCCGTGATGAAGCGGGAGACGAACTCGTGGAAGTGGCCGCTCTTCGTGATCTTCTACACCACCGCCCTGGCGTGGCTGGTTTCCTTCATCGTCTACCAGGGCGGCATGGCGCTGGGGCTGGGCTAGAGCGCGTTTCAAAACTGCCCGTAGGGCGGGCTTCCAGCCCGCCAATGCCGTCCCAGGGGTCGTGAAACCAGTTCCATTCTGAAAGTAGAGAAGAGCAGAAGTGAGTACTGACAGAGACAGAGGTGGGTGGAGGTGGAGAGGGGCCGCGATTGTGCTGGGCACGGCGCTGCTCGTCGTCGCCGTGACGATGGGCTGCATCGGGGTTGCCGGGGCGGAGGAGATCCTGGGCTGTCCGGTAGGCATTGACGAGGGTGCGATCTGGCCGCGGGCGGGCTACAAGTACGTCAAGCATGAGAAGCGCTACAACCCGCAGACGGGCCACATGGAGGCCCTGCCGGAGGGCTGGAACTCCAAGAAGCTCTCAGTGCCGCTACGCCTGGGGTACGGCATCACCCACCGCTGGCAGCTCGCGGTAGCGACGACCCGCAATGAGGTGAAGAAGCACACCAGAGGGCGACAGGGCTGGGTGGACGTGGATGCGTCTGGCTATGACGGCTGGTGGCTGGTCGCGAGCTACAAGAGCCACGAGAGCTACGAGCCGTGGCAGGGCTGGCAGGAGTCGCACATCAACTGGGGCGTCGCCTATAAGTTCGGCTGCGATGGCGCTGACGCCAAGAACGGCATCGGCAACACCGCCGACGCGATCCGCGTGGGCTTCCTGACGCACGTGGACGCGGACGACGAGAACTCGCTCTGCCAGCACCTGACCTACACGCGCTACAGCCGGGCGGATACGGTTGAGGGCTGGAAGAAGAGCGGCTGGAAGTTCGGCGACCGCATCGGCTACAAGTACTACTGGGAGCGCAGTCTCTCGGACACCTTCGCCATGAACTTCGGCCCGATCGGCTGGTTCCAGCTCCAGCAGGACAAGTCGCCGGCAGGGCAGCCCGCCGGCTACAAGCCGCATCAGCACAATCTGCACCTGGCGGCTGTGTGGCACCCGGACGGGGTGGAGATCGAGCATCACAAGATCGCGCCGGGAGTGAACTACCCCTACGGCGTCAAGACCTCGTTCGCTCCCGACTACGCGCTGAGCGCGACCGCAATGTGGACCTGGTGACCCCGGGGCGCCCCGCAAGTTCGCGGAGGCAGATGCCGGAGCCCGGCGGGCCGAGGTGCGCCTCAACCGGCGATCTCAGTCAGCAGCGGGTCGTCCACGATCTGCTGCCACTCGGCGAGGTCCTCGCGAAGGCGCGCCAGGTCGTCGGCGCGCTCCAGAGCGTCGGCCAGGTTGTTGACCTCCCACGGGTCGTCCTGCACGTCGAACAACTGCGTGGTGCGTGCGCCGTCCACGAAGTACTCGATGAGCTTGTGCCGGTCGTCCCGCACAGCCCTCTGCACGTCGCGGTAGGCGAAGAACAGGCCGTCATACACTGCCTGCCGCTCTCCGCTGAGGATCGGCGCCAGGCTGCGGCCCTCCACTGACTCGGGCGTGGGCAGGCCGACCAGGTCGCACAGCGTCGGGAAGATGTCCAGCAGGTAGCAGAGCGCGTCGGACCTCTCGCCCGCCGGTATGCCGGGGCCGCTGAACACCAGCGGCACGCGGATGCTGTGCTCGTACAGATTCTGCTTGCCCAGCAGCCCATGCTGGCCCACCGCCAGGCCGTTGTCCCCCGCGAAGATGATGATGGTGTCCTCCGCGTGGCCGCTCTCCTCCAGGGCCTCCAGGACCCGTCCGATGTGCGCGTCCAGGTGGGTGATCATCGCGTAGTAGGCGGCGATGTGCTCGCGGATGACCTCGGGCGTACGCGGCCACGGCGCGAGCTTCTCGTCGCGGATCGTCAGCTCACCGTTGTCAAAGGGATGCTCGGGCATAAAGTTCTCCGGCAGCGTGATGTGCGCCGGGTCGTACATACTCGCGTATTCCTTCGGCGCCATCCGGGGGTCATGCGGGGCCGTGTACGACACGTACATCAGGAAGGGGTCGCTCTCACCGTACTCGCGCAGGAACTGTATCGCGGCATCGCTGAACAGCTCGCTGGAGAAGCTCTTGCCGACGTAACTGCTGTCTTTCGGATACTCGCCGCCTGCGTCGAAGTCGTGCACCGGGACTTCGAGGTGGTTGGACATCCCGCCGAAGAAGATCTTGCTGCCCTGGCTGAAGCTCCTGGCGAAGCTGGGCGGCTCATTGTGCCACTTGCCGGTGCCGAAGGTCGCGTAGCCGGCATCCTGGAGCAGTTCGGGGAAGGTGACGAAGTCGCCGAGGTCGCGCGGGACGCGGTAGAGGCTCCGTCCGCTCATCAGCATCGCTCGACTGGGGCAGCAGACGGCCGGAATCGTCGAGCCCATGATGGTGGCGTGTGTGAAGGCGGTGCCGGTGGCGACGAGGCGGTCCATGTGCGGCGTGATCACCTCGGGGTTGCCCAGGGCGCCGACGGCGTCGAAGCGCTGGTCATCGGTGAAGAGGAAGAGGATGTTGGGCCGCTCGCCGGAACCGGGTCGGGCAGCGGAGTCGTTCTTCGGTGCGCTCATCTCAGAGAGCCTCCTGCCAGGCAGCGATCTGTCCTCGGGTCGGTGACCGGAGCGAGAACGCTCCTCCGGGGAAGGTGACTTTCCCAGCCCTCCTCCCGAAATCCTGCCGTCTTGGGGGGAAATGCACAATGGCCGGCGCGTAGGCACCGCTCTGAGCGACCACCTGCCGCGCGCCGACGAGAGGTTGCAGGCAGGAGCGCAGGCCTTCGGCGCGGAACCTGGCGGCAAGGTCACGGGCACGCCCCGGGGTTGCACGGAAGGGCGAGGACAGCCTTCGAGGAGGGACAACAGATGACCGGACGGACCTGCCTGCTGATGACGGCGGCGCTTCTGAGCCTGGCGGCCCAGGCGTTCGCCGGCACCGTCTTGCTGGAGGACGATTTCCAGAGCTATGCGCGTGGCTCGGAAGGCTACCCCCTGTGGCAGGCCTACGCGGGCACCTGGCGTGTGACCGACGAGGGCTTCGAGGGAGCCGACTGCGAGGGGCACTTCACCGCGCTCGGCGCCAGGTCGGGCCGCCCTGAATGGCGTGACTACACGCTGTCGCTGAAGCTGAAGGTGATCTCGCGGGGCAGCGACTGGCGCGACGGCCCCTGGCTGGGCGTGCGTTGCCAAGGCTTCGTCAGCGCATACACCGTGGGGTTCTACACCAGGATGACGGCCCTGCACAAGGCGTCCGGCGGGAAGTCCACCGGCGACCCGAATCCGCTGGTGACCTCCCCGGCGACCATCCGCGACAACGACTGGCACGAGGTCTCCATCACGGTGAAGGGGAGCACGATCAGCGTCGGCCTCGACGGTGAGACGATCATCGAGGCGACGGACGAGGGCTGGAACGACTCGCCGCCCGTGGCGGCCGGAGGTGTGACGCTCGCGGCCCGCAAGTGGGAGGACGCTCAGGGCGCAACGCGCGTGGTCTTCGGCCAGGTGCGCGTGGAGGCTATCGGCGAGGTGCCGGACGCGATGAGGCTCACAAGAGAGGATGCCGCGGCGAGCGAGACTGCAAGGACGAGCTTGCTCGAGTTCCTCAGGCAGCGGCGCGAGCGGCGCTACACCCGGGTGCCGCGGCAGGTGCTGGCGTTCTACTACCCCTGGTATCGCGGCGCCGAGCAGCACGGGGACAAGGCCTCCTGGCGCGGGATAGACCGGCAGGAGCACTATATGTCCAACGTCACCCACTACCCGGAGAAGGGGCCCTACGACTCCCACGACGCCGACATCATTGACTGGCACATTGACCTGGCCCGCAGCCACGGGCTGGACGGCTTCATCTCAAGCTGGTGGGGACAGGGGACCTTCGATGACCGGGCTTTTCGGCTTCTGCTGGACCGCGCCGCGGAGAAGGACTTCAAGCTCACGGTGTACTGGGAGAAAGCGCCGGGCGAGGGGCGCGCGCAAGTCGCCCACGCCGTCGCCGACCTGGTCTACCTTCTGAGCAGCTACGGGGCGCATCCGGCGTTCCTGAAGCTGGACGGCAAGCCGGTCATCTTCGTCTACGGCCGCGTGATGAACCAGGTGCCTCTGACCTCGTGGCCGGTGATCATCGCCGAGACCCAGGAGCGCTACGGGGAAGACTTCGTCCTGATCGCGGACGGCTACCGGGAGAGCTTCGCGCGGGCCTTCGATGGGCTGCACACCTACAACATCTGCGGCTGGGTGCGGGACAAGGACCCCGACGAGCTTCGCGAACTCAGCGCCGCCCAGTTCAGCAGCGCCGTCGAACTGGCTAAGCAGCGCGCGAGGATCAGTTGCATCACGATCATCCCCGGCTACGATGACACCAAGATAAGGACGCCGGGCACCAGAGCCGACCGCCAGGACGGCGACACCTACAAGGTGCTGTGGGAGGAGGCGATCGAGGCGGACCCCGACTGGGTGCTCGTGACCTCGTGGAACGAGTGGTACGAGGGCTCCGAGATCGAGCCGAG
>CBFDBV010000026.1:0-20071 GCA_965603135.1 uncultured bacterium | reverse complement strand
ACCCAGATCGGGCTGGACCAGGCCATCTCGCCGTCGGTCTGAAAGACGCGCAGGTAGTAGAAGGCAGAGCCCTCGGCATCGTAGTCGTACTCGTCCAACAGGACACGTCGCATGCCTCGCCCTCCTTCACCGTAGATGACCTCGCCATTCTGCACCACTTCGACCCACTGTATCGGGGCCGTCCCGATGACCTCCGCCTCAATGAACCGATCCCCGTCGTAGCCGGGGATCTCCTCGCCCATCATCGCCCCATTCACGCGGAAGTCCATCACGATGCGTGTGCCGGTCGTGGCGTAGCAGCGGCGCGCGTACATCGCATCGAAGATGTCCGCGCGGGTCAGCTCGTCCGCCAGCACCCCGATGAAGCCGCTGCCGAGCCGATGATGGATGTGCGGTTGGCGGTGGCACCAGTTGGCGTTCCCGGGATTGCCGTCGTGCCCGTCGCTGGAGGCCATCATCCCCAGCCGATGGCCCATCTTGAGGGCGTCCAGCGCGCCGAGGCCCTCGTGACGGTCAGCCGCATATCCGGGGAAGGGCGCGCCACAGTACTCCGAGTTGCCCCAGGTCGAGTACACCTCCACCAGCCGGTCGAACTCCGGGTCCCGGTAGGACCAATCAACCGGGAAGAAGCCCGTGCTGGAGTGATGGGCGATGGTCAGCGCCCTGGCCCCGCACTCACGCAGCGATTGCCAGAGGTCCGCCGGGGAGTAACTCCCATCCGCGATCTGGTTGTGACCGGTGCCGGGCGGGTTGTTCGGGAAGTACGGCCAGCCCGTGTCGCGGTAGTAGACGTTCCTGTGCCCGTACTTCAGCGAGGTCCATTCGTAGGCCGGGATGACCACGAACCGCCCATCCTCGTTGTGCTGGTCCATCTGCTCCATCCGCTGGTTCCAGTCGTCCTGGTCGCGAAGCTGCCAGTCGTGCTCGGCGACGGCGAAGACATCGAGCCCGGCGACATCTCCCGCGTAGGCGTAGTTCTCCTCCAGCGTGCCTGTCCCGCAGCTTCGCCCGGAGCCGTGCTCCTCGCCCGTATGAGCGTGCAGGTCGCCGAAGTACACGTTGTACTCGCCCACCCGCGGCGGCTGGGTGTCCTCACACGCCGCCGCGATCGCGGCATCAATGTCGCACTTGAGGACGGGCTTGGCGAACATATCCACGTCAACCTTGAACCATCGGCGCGACGGCTGACGGTTGAAGGGCACCACATCAATGCGCGCCCGGCCGCCCTCAGGCAGCATCTCCTTCGGCACCTTCAGCACCATGACCCCGTAGGTCGCGGCGCTTTCTTCCGTGATGTGAGCGTCCAGCTTCAACGGCTGGTCCTGGCGCGCCCAGGCGTGTCGCTTCACCTCGTAGGCGAGCGTGACCTCGCCCTGCCGCCAGACGCGGCTCTCCTTCGTGACATTGAAGGAGACCAGGTCCGTGGTGACCCCCGGCGGGGTGTTGAGCTTGACCTCGAACCTGCCCGAGGGCTGCGGGAAGATGGAGCCCATCCCCATCCCGACGGAGAACACGAAGACGACCCATCTCGCGCCCGTGCCGGCCGGGATCTCGCCGGTCCAGAACTGGAGGTGACCGCGGCCGTCCTGGTGGACGTAGTAGGCCGCTCGCGCATCGGTGAAGGAGGCGACCCACTGCCGCTCGCGGTGTGCGCGTCCCCACTCGGAGATCTCCGCGAAGCCTGGCACGAGGTCCGCGCTGTACTCGCGCAGCACCTCCGCCTTGATCTGCTCTTCGGTACGCCGCCCGCCGCCGTCTGCGTGCATCTTGAGCATCGTTTCTCGCCTCCGCGACGTCTGAGGGCTGATTACGCGCCGGGTAGGTTGTCCGACTGTCGCCGGGAATCCTCTGTGGGGCAACTGCTCACCTGCGAGACCCTTCGCTGGGCTCAGGGCAGGTCTGCCATTCTGATCCCGCACGGGCGGGAGAAGAACCTCCCCCCTTCACTACGCTCAGGGTGACAGGGTGAGCAGTTACTGTGTGCGCAACGTGGCGTTAGGCTCGTGGCCCGATGGCTCTATTCACCAAGGCGTGGGACTTCGTTGGCGTAATGGAGACAGTGAATGGGTATACTACTATCAGGAGCAGTAGCCAAGCGGGCAGGCCGGAGGCGCCCAATATGGCGCACCAGATGATCTACGAGCATATCGGCGGTCACGGCGGCTTCAAGGCCCTGCGGCTCCTCTGGGAGCCAACGAGCGACTACGTATCGCTGTACTTCCGCAACGATCGGGAGTCTCTCAGGATCGTGAAGCCGCTGGAGGAGATGCTTGAGTACTTCGACCGCCGCGCCGCCGGCGGGCCCCCCTGGGACGGTCGTGTTGCGCGCACTGCTCGCGGGACCGTCGCTGAGTTGCTCGGCGTGCCGACGGCCGATGACCCCCACGATGGTGGAGGCGAACCCCCCCGGCTCAGGCACGTGAGTTCGGCCTGATTCCCTCCTGGTGCGCCAGGCGGCGCTCCTCCCCCATCGGTAGGGCGTGCTTCCAGCCCGCCCCCGCGTGCTTCCCCATTGCCAGTGAGCTGTCGCACCAGCGTTTTGGCGCCGGCGCCTGACCAGTGTCTCACGGGCTTGAGACGCTGGGGAGCGGCCTGGTGATGCGGATCTTCACGCCGCCGAGGCGCAGCAAGGCCTCCGCATCTTCGGCGCTTGCAGCGCCGAGCACCACGGCCACGAACTCATCTTGCAGCATCCCCCCGCAGAGGCCGTGGTCCGCGTGCTCCACGACAAAGGCCTCCTCGCCGAGGGCCGGCAGCGGCGAGGCCTTCGTCTGCTCCGCCAAGTGGGCCGCCAGGCGGAGGTAGTAGCCGCGCGCCTGGTCGGGGTCCCGCGCTTGCAGCACCGCCACGCGCACCAGCGTCTCGCCCAGCTCGTACTCGCCCGTCAAGGTCATCGGCCTCTCGCTTTCGCCTGCGGGGGGTGATCCCGCGCGGGGGGACCGCCCTGAAGGGCCGAGCAGATCGGTCCGCGCGTAGTCCATGCGGAAGGGATTCAGCCATCGCCGCGGCAGCGTTCTCATCAGGCGAGGAGGCCGTGCGGGAGGCGGAACCCGAGCCTCCAGCTCTCCCGCCAGGGCGTGTGCATGGCTCCGGCCCTCATCACCGTCTGCCGCCGGGGTGACCCGCAGATAGAAGCGCCCGGTGTAGAGGTGAAGGGTTGCCCCGTCGAGGTATCCCGCGCGCACGGTCGCGGCCCGCTGTGTCGTCTGGCCCCGGTGGCGGGCGAAGACACCCAGCGCACCCAGGGCGTCGGGGAAGGCGAGTATGAGCGCCTCTCCCTGGGCACCCGTTTCCGCGTCTACGTACACCGCGCAGGCACCCAGCACCAGCTCATAGTCACGAATCATCTCAGCCTCGTCGGGCATCGCACCGGCAAGCCGCTCGGGGCCGAACAGCCTGAGGTCAGCGGCGCGTTGCCAACTGCCCAGAGCTTGCGCCAGCACGTGCTCGAGCACTTGCTGAGTAGTAGCGTCCTCGAGCGGCGGCGGCTCGGGTGCCTGGGCATAGACCGTAGCGGCGAGGAGTGCCAGGGCAAAGAGGACTGTCGCACGCTCGCGGCGAAGTTGCCGTTCGAACCTCAACGCGGAGCACACACAGGTGATGGCCGTGTCAGTGATTGAGCGCATCGGTGTCTCGACCCACTTCCTGCCGGCGGCGGACGGCGAGTCCATCTGGGATGCCATTGACCAGGTGTACGCGATGGGCCTGCGCGGCTTTGAGCTGATTCCGGACGACTATCGCGGCCAGCTTGCGGAGCCCTACGTCCCGGCCGTGGGCATCTGGCCTGCCGACCTGCACCCCGAGCAGCGCCAGCGCCTGCGCGAGGCTCTCTCAGTCTTCGACGTCGTCACGATCCACTCGCCGCAGCTCGATCTGAACCTCGCGTCTATGAACCCGGGCATTCGCGAGGAGTCCCGGCGGCAGATCTGCGAGTGCCTCGATCTCGCCCGCGATCTAGGTGTGCGCGTGGTGACCTTTCACCGCGGTCACCCCAGTGTGGAGGGCGTCCACGACCCGCAGGAGACCGAGCGGCATAACATCGAGTTCGGCCGGCGCGCTGCGGAATTGACCGAAGACTGCGATATGCTCATCGGCTTCGAGGTCGGCGGACCGGGCGGCCTGGACGCGCAGATGCGCGAGATCGCCGCGATTGACTGCGAGCACTTCGGTGTCAACCTGGACCTGGGCCACGCCGCCGTACAGGGACCCGCGCCCGAGGTCTGGGCCCGAGAGTTCGCCGGCAAGATCGTCGAGGTCCAGATATGCGGCGTTCGCCGGAGCTGGTCGGGCTGCACCGCTCGCCAGCCGATTGAGCGCAACAACGTGATTGACTATGAGGCGGTGCTGGCGGAGCTCAAGAGCCAGGGCTTCGACGGGCCCGTCATCTGCGAGATCGAGGGCTTCAACATTGAGGGCACCGTCTCCCACGTGCTAGCCGCGCGCGCGCTGCTGAGCGACATCTGGGAGCGCTTCTGAGGGGGACAGTCACCTCTTCCGCGTGGCTGCACCTTCGCCGGTCAGATGCGTCATCGGGAAACAGGTGACTGGCCCCGGTCCGCGCCCTCGGCGAGATATGCTGCAACTACCTGCTCGGTGGGACCCTCGAGCACTACTTGCCCGTCCGCAATCCACAGCACGCGGTCGCAGACGGCTCTGATCTCCTCCCGGTAGTGCGAGACGAACAGGACCGCCTTGCCGCTGTCGGCCTCGTGCCGCAGTCGGTCGCGTACCTGCGCCCGAAAGGCCTCGTCGCCCGCCGCCAGGATCTCGTCCACCACCAGGATGTCCGGGTCCATATGCGCCGCCACCGCGAACCCCAGCCGCATCAGCATACCGCTTGAGTACGTCCGCACCGGAGTGTCCACGTAGTCCCCAGCGCCGGCAAAGGCGACTATGTCGTCGAGCTTGTGTTCAATGGCGCTGCGCGACATACCCAGGATCGCTCCGCTGAGGTAGATGTTCTCCAGCCCGGTAAGGTCGCGGTGGAAGCCCGCGCCGGCCTGCAACATAGGGCAAACGCGGCCGCGCACCTGCACCGACCCGCGCGTCGGGCGCAGCACGTGCGAGATGACCGAAAGCACCGTGGTCTTGCCGGACCCGTTCGGCCCGATGAGCCCGACCACCTCGCCGGCGTGCACGCGCAGCGAGACATCGCGCACCGCCCACTTCTCTTCTATGCGATGCACGCGCCCGGTCAGCCGCCACAGCAGCGCGTCCTTGATGTTGGCCGGCCGGTCGTGATGGCGCCGGTAGTGCTTCCAGAGCCCGTCCACCTGCACGAGTGGGGGAGAGGCATCGCCCATCATAGCACCTCCGGCAGCTCGTGCTGATGCCGGCGGTAGTAGATGATGCCCGCCGCCAGGCAGAGCAGACTGAAGCCCAGAGTAGCGAGCAGGTGCGTGGCCTGCGGAAGCTCGTGCCGCAGCAACACCCCTCGGAAGCCCTCGCAGATCGTCGCCATCGGGTTGTACAGAAACAGGTTGTGGTACGGCTTCGGGATGACCTCAAGCGGGTAAAAGACCGGCGTGACGAACAGGTAAGCGCGCACGAAGGCAGTCAGCGCGTACTCCACGTCCTGGTAGAAGGTGTGCATCACCGAGAACAGCAGCCCCAGGCCCGCGACCATGATGGTCAGGATCGCGATGAGGACGATGAGGAACAGGAAGCTCGCGTCGAAGGCCACGGGGATAATGAGGAACACTGTGAACAGGATGAGCAGGCTCAGTGCCATGTGCACCAGCGAGCTGGCCGCGACGGAAGCCGGCAGCACCCATCGCGGGAAGTATATCTTCTTCACCACGTCTCGGAACCTGAGGAAGGTGGGGCAGGCGGCGAGGACCCCATCCGTGAAGAGAATCCAGGGGATCAACCCGCACAGATACTTGATCCAGAAGTCGCGGATGTCGTGCTGCCAGAGGACGCGGAAGACGAAGGCGACGACGACGACCTGAAAGATGGGCGTCATCAGCGACCAGAGGAAGCCCAGGAACGAGCGCCGGTAGCGCGCCTTGAGCTGGGCGTCCGTGAGCACCACCAGCAGCTCCCAGAGGTGCCGGTAGCCGCCCGCTTGCCTGTCATTGACTTCTGGCGCGTCCGGTTCTGCGACTGCCATTGTGCTTGTGTCCCGCACGTCAATCAGGCGGGCCGGTCGCCCGACCGGCCCGGAAGGACCGGCCCATCGCCCGCCCCGCCCAGCTTGGAGGCATGGCCCTTGCTCTTAAGCGTTTGCCGAGCCTGCCGGGTTCCTGGGACTGTGCCCGTGCCCTACCGTGACTCGCCTCGCGCCTGACTGTCTCTCAACCCCGACGACATCCCCCGGTAGTAGTAATACGAGAGTATCTGGAAGTACAGTAGTTCCGCTGCGCTATGCAACCCCATCTGGTCAACCAGGGTAGCTATGCAGCGCCAGCGATGAATCGTCGCCCGGTTCAGCAGGAGGCCCTTGGCAAGCCATCGGGGCGTCCCCCGGCGCGGCATTCTATGTATACCCGTTACCTCAGGCCGGTCCGCATGCTTTCGCGCGAAGTGCACCGCCGAACGCCCCACGGCCTCCTGCCTGCGGCAGTAGGAGGCCAATGTCACCTGGTGATGGTGCAGGCCGAGTGCGGCCGGCGCGTAGAGAATGTGCAGGCCGGTCTGCGTCATCCGCAGCCCCAGGTCCGTGTCCTCGAAGCCGTAGCTGAAGCCCTCATCGAAGCCGCCGGCCTCGACCAACAGCTCCCGCTCGATGGACAGGTTGGCGGTAATGAACCCATCGAAGGGCAGCTCTTCGCGGCCCTCGAAGCCCTCAAACCCGAAGTGGTAGTGCTCCATGATGAAGCGCATGAAGTGCGTGACCTGCAAGTGGGGCGCCCAGTCAACGCGGCCAACCACACAGTGCGGCTCATCCACGCCGCGGCGGCGCTCGTGGTGCTTGCGTAGGAGTTCCGGCGTCGGCTCGATGTCATCGCACAGGAAGATGACATCGCGCCCGCTTGCTGCCTCGATCCCCGCGTTTCGCGCGGCTGCGGGCCCGCCTCGCCGCCCCTCCAGGAGCTTGAGCGGGAACGGCGTCGCCAACTCACGCACCCCATCCGCGGTGCCATCGGTGGAGCCGTCGTCCACCACGATGACCTCCGCCAGCAGCTCGGGGCTATCCTGGCGCTCGAGCGCCGCGAGCACGGTCCTCAGGGTTTGCAGGCGGTTATGAGTCGGTATTATGATGCTGAAGCGCTGCGACATCTCCCGGCCTGCCTTCCCGTGCTCTGTCCCCGGCGCCCCCATGATGAGGCTCCTACCAGTTTACGGAATCCGCTTGATGCGCGCAAGGGGTGCCCCGCCGCGCGGGCGGATACGTGGCCCGTCAGGATGCGCGAGCCATCCTTCGGCCGCCCGATGAAGGACCGCACGCCAGCCTTCACGAAATGCTCGTCAGCGCATAGTCTCTCACGAGATGACAGACACGGGGGATAGGCTCATGTCGGCGAGCGAGAGCATGTTGCTGAAGATGAACGAGGCAGTAGTGCAGGTCTCCAGCAACCATGCCCCGTTAATGGGCTTTCTGAGGTCGCTACTCTCCAGGATCGAGGTGGAAGGCGAGACGCCCGATGTCCGCTCGCATCTTCAATGGGTCTGCCGCACACCGCTGGCCAGAAGGCGCGCGCCCCTGGGCGGCGAGCTGTTGCAGGTGGCGGCCGGCGTCTACGGACAGGATGACGTGGTAGGCATTCCTTACGTGCCGGGCTTTCCGGGTTTCTCCGCCCGATACCAGGGCACCGAGCAGCTCCAGGTTGCTGCCCAGCTCATCTATCAGGTGCCGTGGGACCGCTTGCGGGCACTCCTGGGACGCTACGCCCCCAACTACTTCCTCACCCGTTTGATGTATCACGTCGTTTACGTGCCCGCCGCCTGGTATCTGGGCCGCAACCTGAGCAGGTTCTGGTTCCACGCGGGCGCTGTCACCCGGGGCGACAAGGCCCTGCTCGTTGGCGGGCTGGCGGGCATCGGCAAGTCAACCTTGTGCCTGCGACTCATCGAAGACGAGCAGTTCGAGTTGCTCTCTGATGACTTGCTCTTCTACGATGAGCGCGAGGTGCACACCTGCTACGAGCCGGTGCGCCTCCTCGACGCCACGAGCAAGGAGGGCCAGCAGGCGCGCCTGCTGGCCATGGGCAACAAGTACGCCTTCGAGATGCCGCAGCAATTGCTGCGCAGCGCTCGGCCGGCCATGTTGGTACTGCCGCGGTTCGGCCCGTGCACCAGCCTGGAAGAGCTGGCCTCGGCGAAGGCCGCTGAGAGACTCTATGCGACCAGCCGCCTGGCCGCGCAGGTCTCCGAATTCGACTACTACGCGACCGTTCTCTCCACCTACTTCGAGATCGATGACTGGTACTCGAGGCAGATGGAGCAACTGCGGGGATTGCTCAGCGACGTGGCATGTTTCGTCCTCTATCTCAGCCGCGACGATGGCCCCGAAAAGGCCTACGAAGCGGTCCGGGAGGCGGCGAATGGCATCTTCTGAGGCAACCTCGCACGACGCAAGCCCACGCGCGTTGTTGCCCGAGGATATCACGCTGTCGCCCGAGGAGAGCGCTATCATCGCGCGCCTGTCGGAGTTGCCCGGTCGCACGGGGGCGGTTGTGCTCTTGCCTGACCTCTCATTCAAGCCGGTCAATCCGTACCCGACGGGGGTAGCCGTCGCCTTCGAGGGACGGGTGGTGCCCACCGCCATCGGTTCGAGCATCAACTGCGGCATCGCGCTGGTCAGGAGTGACGCCGTCAGCGACGACATCAGCAAGGATGACTGGCAGCGGATACTCAGTGCGATAGACGCCACGGTGCGCGAGTACGCCCTCGACAAGCCGTCGCTTTCCTCCCAAGAGCTGTTCACCGCGATGACCACGCCCGAGAGGGCCTGCGCGAATCTGGGATACTCGCAGGCCGAAGTCGCGTGCGTTGAGCCGTCCGGTCACCGTCTGTGCTCTGAACTGACGCCGGAGCAGATAAGGGGTGCGATTCCCGAATTCGCCCTGCGCGGCACGCAATTGAGCATGGGGCAGCTCGGCACCGGCAATCATTTCGTCGAGTTCCAGGAGTTCGCAGACGTGGCCTGCCCGGAAACGGCCGGAGCCTTGAACCTATCCGAGGGCAGTGTGACCTTCGCCGTGCACAGTTCGCCGCCGCTGGGGCCGCTGGTCAGCCTGATGTACGCCCGGCGGCCGGAACTGTCCGGCACCAGCGCCCTGAAGATGGCCATCCGAAAGGCGCTCTTTCACCTGGGACTACCCGCTGGACTATCCGGGCTGCTGAGGACCTTAGTGGGGCAGAGGAGCTTCTCTGCTGATGAGCCGATAGGGCGCTCCTATGCCGTTGCCTACGATGCGGCGGCGGCCTCTGGCTATGTGCACCGCGCCATGCTCGTGGCACGCATCAAGCGCATACTCGACGAGCAGATGGGGATGTCGTGCGAGCTGCTCGCGGACCTCTCGCACAACGGCATCTGGCAGGAGCAGGTATGCGATCGCGAGGTCTACCTGCACCGCCACGGGGCCTGCGCCTTCTGGCCCGCCGACCGCTTCTCTCCGGACCACGCCTACGCAAACACCGGCCAGCCGGCCTTTGTCGGCAGCTCAATGTCCACCCCCTCGGCGCTCTTCGTGCCCGGCCCCCAGGCGCACCTGACACACTACTCCATCAGCCATGGCACCGGGCGGCGCAAGGGAGCGCCCCCGACGGAGACCTCCGATGCCGAGACGTACATTGACCAGGCGGGCATCGAAGCTCAGTGGTCAGGGCCCGGGGACATCGGGGGGCAACTCGGCCACAACTACCGCCCGATAGAGGGCCTGGCGGACGTCATGGAGCGGGCCGGGGTCGCAAGGATGGTGGGCAAGCTCATCCCGGTCGCCAGCTACAAGGCTACGTGAGGGCCGCTCACACTGGACAGATGCAAACGCAGCGCACCGCCGCATAGGATCGCGGACGCAGTTGCGGCGCACATGCAGCAGCCGCGGAGGGACAATTGATGAGGGTCGCGCTGATCTTCCCAGGCATTTCGCTCACGGGCTTTCGCAGCTACGGCACCGTGCCAGAATCCACCTGGATACATCACGGCATCTGCATGCTGTCCGCGTGCGCCAAGGCCGCGGGGCATACCGTGAAGCTCTTCGACCTGCGCCGGCTCTCAGGCTATCGCGACCTGGTGGCCCAGGTTCACGCCTATGACCCCGATGCCATCGGCATTACCGCGATGAGCGTTGAGTTCAGCATTGCGGTCCGCGCCGCACGGGCGCTCAGGCGGAGTGTCTCGGCCCCGATCATCATCGGGGGCGCTCATCCAACCCTGATGACCGACGCAGTTGCCGCGTTCGACTGTCTTGACTACGTGCTTCGGGGTGAGGGAGAGCTGGCCTTCGTGGAACTACTGGCGGCCCTCGAGCGCGGTGAGCAGCCGCCTCGGGTGCAGACCGGTGAACATCCCGACCTGGACGAACTCCCCTTCGCAGATCGCGCGGCCTTCGGCGGCCCGGAGGCGGCCCTTCCGGTGCCCGAGCTGCCTGGGCCCCTGGTCACCCTGATCGCCGGGCGCGGGTGCATCTACAACTGCCGGTTCTGTCAGCCCGCCGAGCGCGAGATCTTTGGCAGGAGCGTCAGGCGGCGCAGCGTGGGCAATGTCATCGCCGAGCTTGAGACGATCAGGCAGGCGCAGCGGATGGGGAGCGTTATGCTCCACGATGACTGCATCACCGAGAACCCCGCGTGGGTCGCGGCCTTCTGCGAGCAGTACCGCACCGCTGGCTTCGACGCCCCCTTCATCTGCCAGAGCCGCGCGGACCTGGTCGTGAAGCATCCTGACATGATCGCGGCAATGGCCGAGGCCGGCCTGAAGATGCTCATCATCGGCTTCGAGAGCGGCAATCAGCGCGTCCTCAAGTTCCTGCGCAAGGGTACCACCGTAGAGCAGAACTGCGAGGCCGCCACGATATGCCGTGAACGCAATGTGAAGATATGGGCAAATTACATGCTAGGCATCCCCACAGAGACCAGAGAGGAGCTGATGGACACCGTTCGGATGATCAAGACGATCAATCCCGACGTGCACAGTCCCTCGTTCTACACGCCGCACCCCGGTACCGACCTGTATACCTACTGCGCAGAGAACAACCTGCTTCCGGCACGTCAGACCTGGGATCGCTCGCCCCACGGGGTCAAGATACGCGGCGTTGACTACCGCTTTGTGCGCTGGGCGCGCGATGAGGCCACCGGGATACACGATCTCCCTGCGCGAAGCCGCGCGCGCATTGCAGTGGGACGAGCCCTGGAGCGGGTGCCGGCCCTCAAACGGGGGCTACGGGCGGTCTATGGGGCATCTGGGGTGATAAGGGGGACAGATCAGAGGTAAACGTGAGACGGATGATGCGTGTTGGCGAGGGATATATGACATAATCTATCTTATGCGTAGAACCATCTGACCGCAGGGCTTGCCCTGCGCGACCTTGCGCCAACCGCTTCGCGAGAAGCAACAAGCCCCCGACGACGCATTGCCGGGGGCTCTTGGCACCTATGCGCATCGCCCGACTAGAAAACCACCTCGGCCGTGGCCGCCGTCATGTCTTCGACGTCCGCCTCCTGCCGTGCCAGGGAGACCTCCACGTTACCGAAGCTGTACCCCACGCCGTAGCAGAAGTCACCGTCCGACGAGCCCGCGCGCACCCTCAAGGCGGGCAGCGTCGGTATCGGGCACTCCGCGCCGAGGTGGAAGCTGCTGTCGAACTCATCGGTGACGTCGTGCATATCCGCCGCGATCAGAAGCCCGAGGGGCAGCCGCACTCCCACGCCCATATCGTAGGTGGTCTGTACCTCGTCGCTGACGTCACGTGCCACCAGCCCGACCTTCAGGTCATTGACGGGCAAGGTCCTGCGAAGCATCAGCCCCACGTCAAAGAGGGTCTCGTCGAAGCTCGTTGACGCAGAAGTCCTGCGACCCGATATTATGTTGAACTTGGTGCTGATCGCCGCGGCGTCGGTGGTGCTCCCTGACGCGCTCAGCGTCAGTTCAGACCGGTTCAAAGCCACGCCCCAGCTCAGGCCCTGTTCGCCGAACCTGGAGCCGAATCCCGCACCCCACTCGGTGACCTCGAGACCGACAGTGGCACTCTGGACGGACGTGGAGTACTCCAACGTCCAGTAGCCCGCACCCCAGCCGTACTTCGCGTCAGGGGAGCGTGCCGAGTAGTCCAACCCCAGCACATCTAAGTCGGAACCGATGTCAACCGTGCCGGATACGTGGCTGGGGATCGGCGAGACCGAGGTCTCCGCAGCCGTCACGTGCGGCAGGCCCGCGGGGTTCTGGCCCCACGCTGCCGAGTCGTCGGCAACGCCCACCACGGCGTCGCCCATCGCCATAGACCTGCCGGTCTGTGCGAAAGCCGGCACAACGGCCACTGCCACTAGTGCAACGGCTATCGCCACCAGAAATGTGTTACGCATAGTACATCCTCCCTTGCTAGTCTCTATTTTCCGGGCGCTACGGCTGCAGCCGCCTGACCCGGATTTCTCCTGTCGGCTGTCCTGCGTTCATAGACAGCCGACGTCACATTCTGTTACGCTTCCCTCCTGTGAGCTTCCTTCGCTCCGCATGCAACTCCCGTCACGGCGGAGGCTGGAGGCTCGAAACGGCGAACGACTTCACCTTCGAGCTTCCGGCCTCGGTCTTCTGCCCTGCGCTGGCTCGTCGTGTCTGCACGAGGTTTCTTCTCAGGGCTGCTGTTCACCTGCCTGTGCGACGCCTTTTCTTCGCCGACCACCGACTTCCGACCACGACTGTACGGCCCATTACCTGCGGCAGGATGGACGTTCTTCGGATACGCAACTGTCCGTCGTTTGCCGTTAGTCGGTTGTCGGAAGTCGGATGTCGGAAGTCGGTTGACGGTCCGTCCTATTCCGACTCCGGGTGAAACAGTCGGCTGTATTCGGTCTGGAGCCGATCCTGACGCGTGCGGTACTCCTCCCAGGTTGCCTCCTGGCTCAGCACGCTAAGCTCTGACAGCTTCGGCCGCCCGCGGGGCGGCTCGACGTCGCCCCTGACGGAGTATCCGCCGATAAGCTCCGCGATCGCCTGCTGGCCCTCCCGGGAAAGGCTGAAGTCCACGAAGAGCATGGCCGCATGTGGGTGAGGGGCGCGACTGAGTATCGCCAGCGGACCGATGATCATCGGCACGCCGTCTTTCGGCCAGAGGGCCCGCACCGGTTGTCCCTCTCGCTCGGAGGCCTGGTAGACCCGGTAGCCGAGGATCCCGCCCGCCAGCTTGATCTCTCCCGACAGCAGGGCGTGAAGCGTGTCCGTCGCGGACTTGTAGAGGCGCGGATTCTGGTCGGCCATCCTCCGCCAGTACGAGGCCCCGTACTCCTCGCGCAGGAAGTAGTACTGGGCGTAGGCCGACCCACCTGTCTCCGCGTCCTTGAGACCGACCCAGCCCTGCCACCTGGGCTCCAGGAGTTCAGGCCAGTTGTGCGGCACCTCGCTCTCGGCCATCAAGTCCGTGTCGTAGGCTATGCAGATGGTCACGGCTCGCATCGCCGCCCACAGCCCGGGGTCCTTGTACTGGGGTGGGATGAAGCGCGCCTGGGGCGAGTCATAGATGTAGAGTTCACCGCGGCGGCGCAGGTCCACGAAGACCGCCGGGTCCAACACGTGCAGGGCATCGGCCTGCACCTGGCCCTGGGCGATCTCCCGGTCCACCCGCCTCACGATATCGAAGGTGCTGCCCCTGACCAGATGCGTGGTGATGAACGGATATCGGGCTTCGAAGCGCTTGAGGAACTCGCTTGCCTGACGGCGAGGCAAGGAGGTGTACCACCACATCTCCCCTTCTCGCCGGGCCAGTGCCGTGACCTCCTCCTGAGACAGCTCCTCGGTTGGCTGCCCGGGTTCGGTGACGGTCACGCGTATCTCCTGCGGTGCCGGCGGCGGGCAGCCTCCGAGCAACGCGAGCAACACTGTGCCCGTCAGGCCCACGACGATCGCTCTGAGCACACGTCCCATCTTCTCACTTCCTCCGACAACCGATATCCGACTACCAACATCCGACTAACGGCAGGCGCCTCCAGTGCCGAGCCCCGACCGCGGCAGCGCGTCGGGGTCGGGACTTCTAGGATCCACCGTACGGCGCGGCCCCTCGGAGGCCGACCAGGCGTCTCAGGTCCTCACGGCCCTCGACCGGCTCTGTGACGAGGTGCTCGCCCGCCGCCTCCAGCGCCGCCGCCGAGATGAGGATCTCGGCGGCGCCCTCCTCGTCTCCCCCCACCACCGCCGGAGTTGTCATCTCCCCCACCTCCACCGCCATGCGGAGCCCGTGCCCCGCGCCCCTGCGATCCAGCTCTCTCTTGACCTCCAGGGCGGCAAGGGCCGCACGCAGGGGGTCGTCCAGCTCGTATCCCTCCTCGCCCCACGCGGCCGCCAGCCGACCCCGCTGGTAGGCCCCGACCTGTCCGTCTCCCCCGATCACTGCGCTCAGGAAGGCATCAATGATCGCTCCCAGCTCGGCCGGCGTCACGGTGCGGGCCACGCTCCCCACGTCGAGCGTCAGGAGGACGCGCTGGCCTTCGCGTGGGCCGGTCGCCTGACCGACCCCTCCTGGGTCAGCCCCGATGTCCGCGGCGATCGTCCTGGCAAGCGCCTGACGCACCGCCGAGAGCGTTCTCTCGTGCGATCTCGCTCGTTCTGTGACCTGGCCCACCGCCCACCGGATCTCCTCGACCTCGTCTGCCCCATCCCCTGGCGCCTCGGCGCTGCGCGGCTCGGCCACGGGCCCGCGCAGTTCGGCAGCCAACTTCTCCAGGGGCTCAATGAGACCGCCACCGGCCAGTATTGCCGCCACGCTGGCGGCCAGCAGCACGGTCACGACGGCGACGGCGCTCCTGCCCACGATCTCCCCCACCATCCCCTCCTGCATCTCGCGAGCACAGCCCATCTTCAGGGTCCCCACCGTCCTGCCCGTGTGCATCAACTGCGCCTCTGCGGTGATGATGCCATGCCTGCGCGCGGCAGCGCCCTGGGCCATCTCCGCGAGCAGACGCGCCATCGCGGGCTTGTCGCCGCGCGCGTACGGCCTGCCGCTGTCATCCACCAAGCGAATGTCCCTGGAGAGTGCGAAGGCGCCGATATTGCCCCCGGGGTCGAGGGCGGCGACGTAGACAACCTCCAGCGCGTACAGCTCTCCCTCGACGCGATGCCCGACGACGCGGTCGAGGTACTGCTGGTAGCTCTGCCATGAGGGGCGCTGTTCGATGCCGCCGAACTCGACGAGGATCGCCGCCACTTCGCCGATGGTGAGCTTCACCTGCTGTTCGAGCAGCCGCGCGCTGTGCCGCATAGATAGATACCAGACCGCGCCCACCGATGCCGTCACGATGATGATGACCACCCCGATGAAGCGCGTGCGCAACCGGGCCAGCGGCCTCCGGGCTGAGACGCGCAGCTCGGCGATGTCCGCGGGAGCCCGCGCCGCCCGCAGCACCAGCAGGTAGGCCCCCGAGATCAGCACCGCGATGCCAGCCACGTGGTACGGCGTCAGCCCCTCCCCCAGCACTATCCACGATACCACCACCGTCACGATCACGCCCAGGAGCTTGAGGCTGACCGCCACGTGCGCGGGTATGCTCGCCAGGCCACGGTAGTAGAGCGCCATCGCGAGGCTGGTGCTCACGCCCGCCAGGGCCAGGAGAATCAGCCATCCGCGCGGGGCCAACACAGGCAGGCCGAGGTATCCGCCGGTGCTCGCGCAGACCACGCCCGTCACCAGAAAGCCCACGCCGAAGCGCCAGAAAGCAACGGTCGCCGGCGTGAAGCGCCTGAGCGCGCTCTTGCCCAGTATCTCGGCGACCGCGCGCGTCATCCCCGCTGCCAGCGCCAGCCCGTCTCCCAGCAGTCGCGCCGAGATCAGTTGCCGGCTGAAGGTCAGCTCTCCCGCACCGATGAGCACGACCGCCGCCACCATCACGGCCACCAGCAGGAAGCGCAGGTACGAGACCTGCTCGCGCAGCGTGAAGTACACAAACAGCGCCACGAAGATCGGCGCTGTCTTCGAAATCGAGTTGACGACCCCCGCCGAGGCGAGGTCCACGGCGGCCGTGAAGAGCAGGGCGCCCAGGCCGGAGCCGAAGGCGCCCACCAGGAAGAGGGTTATCCAGGCCCGTCGGTCGGGCGGCGGCGCGTTCTCGGGCCGGCGGTGCGGCACGCCCAGCGGCGCCAGCAGCGCTATCGCCAGCAGATACCTTGCCGCCACCACGGTGGACTGCGACAGGTTCTCCAGCAGCAGCAGCTTGGTGAAGACCGGCGAGAGGCCGGCAAGCAGCACTCCGGCTATGACGAACGCGTAAGGCTTGAGAGTGTCTCGCATCGCTGTTCCGACTTCCGACTACCGACTTCCGACTACGGACTTCCGACTACGGACTTCCGACTACCGACTTCCGACTACGGACTTCCGACTACCGACTTCCGACTACCGACTGCCGACTGCCGACTGCCGACTTCGCAGTAGTAGCCAGTAGCGAGTTGCGAGTAACGACTCAACATCCTCGGTCGTTTGCTGTTTCTCGCCACTCGCTACTTGTCGGCCGTCAGATTCGCCACCGCGCCCTCGTTCACCCATCCCCTCGCTCCGCCCTCAGCCACCACCTGAACCCATCCCCCATCGCTCCTGATCACTCGCACGAAGCTGCCCTCGTGCAGCCGCTGGGCCGCCTCAAAGCTCTCCCCCGGGCCGCTGCGGATCTCCGCGGTCTCCTCGGCAACCACCCCAATGCGCACCCGGTGATAGGCCCACCACCTGGCGCCTCCCGCGACACCTGCTACCATCAACAGGGCCACCAGCACGCCCAGCGACCTGCCCAGCCATCTGCGCCTGTTCGACTTCAGTAGCATCACCGCGACCAACGCCGCCGCTGACCAGTAGAGCACCGTCGCCGCCAGCGCGAACTCCGTGAGCGTGAAGCTGCCCACCAGCCTCCGACCGATCATATGCAGCCAACTGGCAGGTGGCGCGGGCGCGCCCATCTTCCGCTCGGCCAGGGCACGCGTCAGGTTCGCGCGAAGGTCTCTGTCGCGCGGCGCCAGCCTCGCCGCCCTCTCGTAGCACGCGATGGCCTGGCCCAACTCGCGCGTGCGGTAGTACGCGTTCCCCAGGTTGTAGAGCACCCGCGCGCCGTCCAGCCCGCTGCCGAGCGCCTCGCGGTACTCGTCCCTGGCCGCTGCGAAGTCCCCGCGCTGGTAGGCGCTGTCGCCCGCCTCCAGCGACTGGATGCCTGGGTCACGTTCGGGCGAGCCGCCCTCGTCCCCGCAGGCAGAGGCCGCCAGCAGCATTGCCAGCGTCGCTATGATCGCTCTGTGTCGCATTGCAGACAGCATTGCTTCCTATCCGTCAACTCCTATCCTGCGAATGGGCGCTCTGCCCTCCCCTTTCCCCAGCGCAGGGCTTGCCCTGCGACCGGAGCGCAAGCGCTCCGCTGGGAAAGGGGGTGCCGACCGCGGAGGCCTGTTTTCGCCTCGACCACCCGCGCTGACTTACCCCGAGTTCGCACACGCACTCCTCGGCTCACCTCTGCTGAAGCCCGCGCTCGACGTCAGTGATGAGTTTCCGGACTGTCCGCACCAGCTCATCCGACTCGCCCTGGCCCGCTGCACCTGGTGCGAAGCGGCCGGCGCGAAGCGTGCGCAAGCTCTGCCCCACATCGCGGCCCGGGTCCTCCGGCGCACCCGCCTCCGCTAGCGCCCGCTCTGCCGCCTCCGGCGACAGGCTGCTTGCCGCAACGCCCAGCTTGTCGGCGACGAAATCCGTCAGGACCTCGTCCAGGGCCTCGCAGGTGCCTGTGACCTCGCGGTGGCGTCGTGACAGATCCGTGAGCCGGCGCTCGGCCCGCCCCAGCGCCTGCACAAAGCGACGGTGCTTCGGGTCAGCCTCCAACCTCAGGCGCAGGCCGCGCTGCCTGACTACCGCCGCCAGCCCCAGCAGCGGGACGAGCTGTGCCACCCAGTACCACCAGCTTGCCGTGACGGGCGGCCTGGCGCCCAACGCTCCCCCGCGGACCTTGATGTACCTGATGTCCTCGGGGCCCTGCTCGGCGCCGATCTCCTCCACCAGCCCCTTGAGCACGCGCACCTGGGCGGCCCCGGTCGTCGCCGTCGCATACCGCTTCTTTACGGGGTCGAAGTAGTGGACCTTGACCGGCTCCATGCGCAGCGTCCCCTCTTGCTGAGGCACCAGAAGGTATTCGAAGGTGACGGTGCCGCCCAGCAACTGACGCCCATCCACCTCGCGAGGCTCGATACGCCGCTGCTCGCCGGACGAGTACCATTTGCATCCGCCCGATACCGTCAGATCCGGCGCCTCGAGCTGCCTGAGGTTGCCGGTGCCCTCGATCCTGAGCCGGGCTGTGAGGGCCTCGCCTGCCTTCGCCTGGGTCTTGTCGGTGTCCAGCGAGGCGGTCACTTGCCCCACCGCGCCGGAGAAGCCCGCCGGCCTGCCCGCCCTGGGCAGGGCTCTGACCTTCAGCGTGATGGGCTCGGTGCGGATGATGCGCTCGCGGTCGAAGAAGCCCAGGGAGTAGTCTACCTGCGCGGGGCCGATGGTGTACTCGCCCGGCGCAGGGCCGAAGAGCGCCGTCTCCCGCTCGACCACCCCGTAGACGTAGTCCCCGATCTCTTCCTGCCGCTCGGGGATGTCGGGCAGAGCCTCCGCGACCAGGCCCTCGGTGCTCGGCGGGGAGTACTGCACGCCCGCCGGGTTGACCCGGTGGTAGAGCTTGAAGGAGAGCGTCACTTGCTCGCCGACGTAGGGCTCGTCATTGTCCAGCTCGGTCGTCGCGGTCACCGGTTCCGTGGGCCAGGCACCGGTTGGGGGCGCTGACGGTACCGTCTCCGGTTCAGTAGAGGGGAGCGGCGCGGGCGTCGGTCGTGTCGCTGCGGTGACCGTGAGCGTCAGCGGGCGGGTGCTGAGGGCCTGCTCTCCGGCTATCACTGTGATCGGTGCGATGGTGAAGGTGCCCTCGCGGTGGGATTGCAGCTCGTAGATGTACTGCACCGTCGAGCTGGTTCTACCGCCACCGAAGGTCCAGTTCTTCCGGGATGAGCGCGACATCACCACCAGCGGGTCGAGGTCCGGCAGTTCCGGCTCGCCGATCCCTCTCACCGTGCCCGTGACGACCACCGTCAACTCAACCGTCTCCCCCACCGCGACCGTATCCGCGTTCAGGGAGGCGAAGACGTCCACGGCTGCGACGGCGCACGGCAATCCCGTCGCCAGCAGCGCAAGCGCCGCGACACCCAGTTGCAGAACCGCCGCAGTCGTCTTCGGCATACCGCGGCTCACCAGTCCTTCTCCACCGAGCGCGCCTCCGTAGGTGGCGCGCGTCTGATGATGCGCTGGAGGGCCGCGTCCTCGGCGGCCAGCGCGCGCAGCAGCGCCGCCGCCTGCTCCCTGGACATCGCCTGCCCCTCCTCGCCGGTATCCTGCCTCTCCGCCTGGTCGGCCTCTGCCTGCTCAGCCTGTTCCCGCTCGGCCTCTTGCTGTTGAGCCTGCTCCTCTTCATCCTCGCGAGACCGCTCGTCCTCTGGCTTCTCTTCCTGGGGTTGCTCTTGTTCCTGCTGATCCTTGCGCTGTTGCTGCTGCTCCTGCTCCTTGAGTTTGCGTTGGGCCAGTTCCAGGTTGTACTTGGCCTCACTGTCATCGGGCTTCAGTCGCAGCGCCTGCTTGTACTGCTCGATGGCGCCCTTGAAGTTGCTCAGCCGGTAGCGCGCGTTGCCGATGTTGTAGTGCAGGTCCTGCTGAAGCTGCTGCGGCGCATCCGCCATCGCGGCCGAGAACGCCTGCTCGCTGGCCTGCAATTGCCCTGCCTTGTAGAGGGCCGCGCCGCGATTGTGCTGGAGCGTCGGATCATCCGGGCGCAGCTTCAAGGCGCGGGAGTAGGTCTCCGCCGCCTCCGGGTACTTCTCGGCCGCGTAGAGCTTGTTGCCACGTCCGCAGAGTCGCTCCACCGTGCCCGGCAGCGCGAAGCCCATCAGCAGCGGGCTGAGCGCGACGGCCAACGCCGCCCA
>CBFDBV010000025.1:0-20140 GCA_965603135.1 uncultured bacterium | reverse complement strand
AACGGCAGAGCGGCGCTCGAGCACTACGACATCCTGGGCCAGGCCAACCCGAACGAGGCCGTGATCGAGACGCTCAACATTGAGGTGCCCGAGGACCGGCCCCTGGTGATCCGCTTCGTGGCGCACGTGGACCGCGCCAAGGTCAACCTGCTCCGCATCTACAGCTCTGACTTCGTGCTGGAGACCACGCCGCGTGACGAGGGCACGAGCGTGCTCGAGCCCGTCCAGCGCAAGCTGGCAAGCTCCGAGCGCGTCTGGGAGACCCAGCTCGGCCGCCTGGGCAGCCGCGTCGCCATCAACCCGCGTCCGCAGCGCAGCACCTGGTGGCAAAGCCCGCTGGGTCACGCCCAGTACCGCGCCTCGTACTTCGACCCCGGCACGCGGAGCTTCAAGATGCAGCCCACGCGCCACCTCTTCGGCGTGCAGGTCGGCCAGGTGGCGTACTCGCTTCCCTTCAACGACCGCCCGCCGCACTTCTCGCAGGTGACCCAGACCGAGACGCTGACCACGCTGTCGTACGACTGCCAGGCGCCGGACCTGCCGGTCAGGGTCCGCTTCACCTGGCACGCTCCCTTCTATCCCGGCGACGTGCGACTGTCCACGGCCCCCTACCTGGCCCTGGAGGTCGCTGTCACCAACACCGACGCCGAGCCGCAATCCGGTGGCGTGGTCATAGGCCGGTCGGTGCCCAGCGAGGAGCGGATGCTCAACTTCAGCGACGCGGGCTGCGTGGGCCTGCGATGCGCCCGGGAGGTCTTCGAGCTGCCGGTCGAGGAGTACTGGCTGGTGAACGCCGCGGAGGACGAGGAGTTCCGCTTCGCACCGGCCGGTTTGACCGTCGGCCCGCCGCCCACGACTGCTGACCGGTCCCCTCAGCGCGATGCCGACGGTCGCGTGCGGCTGCCGATAACCTGGGAGCAGCCCTACGCCGGCCTCATCTGGGACTTCTCGCTCGCGCCGGGCGAGACCGACGCGTGTCGCCTCGTCTACGTGGGATGGGTTGAGGGCCCGGTACTCACGGTGGCGCGAGAGGAGCACCGCTTCAAGTACCACGACTTCTTCGCGGGGCCCGGCCAGGTAGCCAGGTATGCCTTCGACGACTGGGAGGCCATCGCCCGCAAGTGCGACCTCTTCGAGAGCACCATCCGAGATGCGACCTTACCGCCGGCCCTGAAGCAGTTCCTGGCCTTCGCCCTGCACAGCTACCTGGTCAACACGTGGTGGACGACCGCGCCCGACGGGGCCGACTTCTTCAGCGTCTGGGAGGGCTGCTGCAAGCTGCAGTCAACGGTGGACGTGGAGTACAACATCGCGCCGCTGTACTTCCAGTACTGGCCCGAGCTGCTGCGGATGGAGCTGGACGAGTGGACGGGGCACATCACCGGCGGCGTGCTCAGCCACGACATGGGCTTCGGGCTGGAAGTCGAGGGGATGAAGTACTGGCATCAGATGGAGGTCGAGGAGAACACCAACTTCGTCCTGCTGCTGCACCAGTACTGGACGCAGACCGGAGACTACGCGCCGGTGCGGCGGCACTATGACTCGGTCAGGGCCCTGCTCGACTTCATCACCGACTGCGACACGGACGGCGATGGCTTCCTGGAGGAGGGCAGGTACAACACGATTGACCAGGGATCGGCCGCCATCCAGCACGCGCGGGACCAGGTGTACCTGGCGATGCGCGCGCTGGCCGCGTACACAGCCGGCTCGGAGATGGCGCGGCTGGTCGGGAAGGCCGAGGACAGCAGGCGCTGGATAGCGCGGGCGCGGCGCATCACCCGCACCCTCGACCAGCAGGGGTGGCTCGACGACCACTACGTGGTTGCCCTCAATCAGACCCCCGCCGCTCCCGCTCCGGTCCACGCAGGCCTTGATGAACCCGGCGCAGGCATGCAGGACGACGAGTGGGACGAGACCGGTGCGTACACAGCCGGCTCGTACGGCTCAGGCCCCGCCTCGGGCTGGGACAGCTACTCGATATACACGACCAACGGGCTGGTGTATCCGATGCGCGCGGGCCTGCGCGTGAACGGCCTCAACCTGGCGCGGCTCAGGGCCGACCTGCGCAGCTCGGCGGCACAGACCATGCGCGAGTTCGGCTCGCCGCACACCACCCACGAGAGCAATATGTGGGTCTCGCAGAACATCTGGCGCGACATCGCGGCCGCCTACCTGGGCATTGACTACCTGGACAACATCGAGCGCTACTGGGCCCTTCAGAAGTACATCAACACCGAGAAGTACGGCTCCTTCACGGATGTCTACGTCTTCAGCACGGACACAACCTCGCTCGACTACTACCCGCGCGGGGTGGCCGCCTTCGGGCTCATCAACGCACTCGCGGGCCTGCAAATCAACCGGCCTGAGGGCATCATCTCCATCGCGCCACTTCGAGTGCCGCTACGCATCCCGCTGACGGCGTTCGCGCAGTGGGATCGTGGCGCCATCCCGTGGCTGGTGATAGCCGGCGAGGGAGGCCAGCTCCAGGTGCGTGTCGAAGGTGCCGACCTGCCCGAAGGGATGGAAGTCCGCGTCCGAGAGCGCGGGCAGCCGTTCGCCGAGGGACGTGTGATGGACGTGGGCCCGGCGGCGCAGGACGATGAGGCCGGCCCCCGGCAACAGTAGCACGATCGGCTGGCGACTGGCGCAGCCAGTCGCAAGGAGATGAGCTTCATGGCCGAGCAGCTCAAGGCCGGCGTTGCGAAAGTTGACATCACGCCACCCATCGGCGTGACCATGGCGGGCTACGGCGGGCGCGATCACTCGGCCGAGGGCGTGATGGCCCCGCTGTATGCCTACGCCATCGCACTGGAGCAGGGAGACGAGGCGTGCGCCATCGTGGTGGGCGACCTCATCGGCATCCCCGGAGAGGTGAGCGACGCCATCCGCAGCCGCGTGGGCGAGCTGTGCGACCTGCCGCCCGAGCGCGTAATGCCCTGCGCGACGCACACCCACTGGGGCCCCGAGCTGAGGTGGGAGAACTACCTCCCGGACCACCTGAAGGCGACGGTATCCCAGGAGTACATCGTCACCGTGGGGCGGAAGATGGCCGGCGCTGTCGCACAGGCCTGGAACGACCGCGAGCCGGCCGTCGCGCTGTGCGGGACCGGCGACCCGGACCTCATCAGCTTCAACCGCCGGCCCGTCGCCGGGGACGGCAAGGTCGCGATGAGCCTGCGGATGGAGCTGGAGCAGGCGCTCGTGGCCTCCCGCGTCGGCGCCGAGCTGGCGGCAACCTGGGAGAAAGGCGCGGGGCCGGGCGAACGCCTCAGCGACCCGCTCGATGAACTCGACGGCCTGCGCGCGGGCGTGAGCGATCACCAGGCCCCCGTGCTCAAGCTGATTCGTCCGGACGGCTCGCCGCTGGCGGCGATGATCTGCTTCGGATGCCACCCGGTCTGCGGGGCCGGCGAGGAGACCTTCTACCTCTACTCGCCGGACTACCCGCGCTACGCGCGGCGCGTAATGGAGAGCCTGCTGGGCTGCCCGGCCGCGTTCGTGCTGGGCTGCGCCGGCGACCAGGTGCCGCTGCGGCGGCAGGAGGATGCGCGCCGACGCATCGGGCACTCCCTGGGCGCGGAGGCGCTCCGTGTCTGGGAGCTGGTCGAGGGAGATGGCATCGGGCCGCTACGCGTGAGCAGCCGCACCGCCTCACTGCCCGTGCGCGAGCTGCCCACCGTCGAGGAAGCCGAGAAAGAGCTGAGCCGCTACGAGGACCCCAACATGAGTGCTGCCGTGACCGAGCGGCAGATGCTGCGGCTGGCGCGCCAGTACGGCGACAAGGAGGCCCTGGAGTTCGAGATCTGGGCGATGTCGCTCGGGGAAGCGTGGGGGCTGGTGGGGTTGCCCGGAGAGGTGCTCTCCGAGATAGGGCTTCAGATAAGGCAGGGCTCGCCCTTCGAGAATACGGCGGTGGTGAGCCTGGCGTTGGAGAGCCTCGGCTACGTGCCGACCGACGGAGCCATCGAGGAGGGCGGCTACGAGCCGAGCTGGACGCCGCTGGGCAAGGGCACAGAGGCGGCCCTCGTCGAGGCCGGCATCGCGGCGCTCAATGACGTAGGTCCATAGCATGCGGGGGGTGATCCCGCCCAGGCGGGACCGCCACGAACGCCGTGAACGGCATTGTCGGGCCCGCCTTCGCCAAGGCTTCGGCGCGCAGGCTTGGAAGCCCAACCTACGCGAGGAAGCCCGACCTACGCGGAGGGTGACGGGTGCAACTCGCCGGCGCGGGAGAGGTCCGCGGTGCGGCGCAGGCGGGCGACGACGGTCTCCTGCGGCAGCAGCTCCATCAGATGAAACAGGCTCGGCCCGATGGTCTGCCCGGTCACCGCTGACCGGCACGGGTGGATGACCTTGGCCGCGCTCACCTCCAGCTCCTCGGCCACGCCGCGGACCGCCTGCTCGATGCCGTCCACGTCCCAGGTCCCGAGGGCCTCCAGCCTGTCGGCCAGCATCTCCAGGCGGTCGGGGACCTCCTCGCGGCTGAGCCACTTCTTGCGCGCCCGCTCGTCGTAGGGGTAGTCATCCGTGAAGAAGTACCGCGCCCACGACAGGAAGTCCGTGAGCAGCCGCGTGCGCTCCTTCATCAGGTCCACCACGCGCACGAGCCACTCGCGCCGCTCCGCGGGGAGTTCAGGCCCGATGAGGCCCTCCGCTTGCAGCAGAGGCTCGACTAAGTCGGTCACGTGCTCAGCGTCCGCGCGCTTGAGGTACTCGCCGTTGAGCCAGGTGGCCTTCTCCAGGTCGAAGATGCCGGGGGACTTGCTCACGCTCTCCAGCGTGAACTGCTCGATCAGCTCCTCGAGATCGAGCACCTCCTGCTCGGTTCCGGTGGACCAGCCGATGAGCGCCAGGAAGTTGCGCATCGCCTCGGGCAGGAAGCCCTGCTCCTGGTAGTCCAGGAGGTTGACCGCGCCGTGGCGCTTGCTCAACTTGGTGCGGTCGGTGCCCAGGATGATGGGGAGATGGGCGAACTGCGGCGGCTCGAAGTCGAGCGCCTCCATCAGTTGCAGGTGCCGGGGCGTGTTCGAGAGGTGCTCCTCGGCGCGTATCACGTGGCTGATATCCATAAGGTAGTCATCAACCACCACGGCCAGGTGGTAGGTCGGGTAGCCGGAGGTCTTGCGGATGACGAAGTCGCCCATCAGGGCGTTGTCGAAGCCCACCTCGCCCCGGATGAGGTCCTTGACCACGGTGGTGCCGCCCTCACGCACGCGGAAGTTGATGCAGGGCTTGCGACCCTCCGCCTCAAGCCTCTGCCGCTCGTCCTCGGTCAGGTTGCGGCAGCGGCCATCGTAGCGGGGCGGGATGCCGCGCTTGCGCATAATCTCGCGCCGCTCCTCAAGCTCCTCGGGGGTGCAGTAGCAGGGGTACGCCCGGCCGTCCTCCAGCAGACGCTCGACTTGCTCGTTGTACCTCTCGAGCCTCTCGGACTGAATGTACGGGCCGAAGGGCCCGCCGACGTCTGGGCCCTCGTCCCAGTCAATGCCCAGCCAGCTCAGGCCGTCGTAGATGGCGGCCAGCGACTCCTCGGTCGAGCGCACCTCATCGGTGTCTTCGATGCGCAGGACGAACTTGCCGCCCTCGTGGCGCGCGAACAGCCAGGTGAAGAGCGCCGTATGCGCGCCGCCCACGTGCAGCGCTCCGGTCGGCGAGGGCGCAAAGCGAACTCTGACCTGCGACATACGCACTGATTCACCCTTCCGGGCACAATGGGTCCTAGTAGGCCGGCCGGCCCCGCGCGTCGAGGGACACCCTTGCCCCGCCGGCTAGGACTCGCCTTCCTCGTTGTGCTCCGCTTCCGGTTCCTGTTCGCCCTCGGGCCGGACTACGTGCTCCTCGAACTCCTCGCGGCCGCCCTCCCGGGTCAGCTCGGGCAGCAGCAACCACGCCCCTGCCTTCTCCTCAAAGCACTTGTAGTAGGCAAGCAGCGAGGCGAGCCGCAGCCTGGTCGCGCAGCGCACCACGTTCATCTCGGCCCACAGCGCGTCGAAGGCGATGCCATCCGGGTGGTCGCCCATCAACTCGATAAGCAGGTCGAAGATGGAGATGGGCCTGCGCGCCACGCGCTCGCGCTTCTTTTCCAGCTCGGCCACTCGCTCCGGCTCAACGTATGTGTCGCTATCCCTCTCGCGCTTGTACTGGAGGGTGTAGTGCTCAGGCTCTTGGCCGCGCGCCACCGAGAACAGCGCGCCCGCAGGGGGGAGATACTTGCGGTACCACGCCGACAGGCCAAACAGCAGGCCGAGGTCTCGGTTGAGCCACACGGAGAAGGTGTCGGTGTCCTCGTAACTGAAGGTCAACAGGGCGATGGGCGCCTCGGAGGCGAACAGCCCCCGGTCTATCGCGCGCAGGGCCATCGTCCCGGCCAGGTGGTGGTGGTAGGCCAGCGGGTAGAGTGTGCTATCCTCGGAGATGTCACCCTCGGCAGGCTCAAGCTCCACCCCGCTGAGCACGTCATCGTACAGCAGCTCGCGCACTCGGATGGCCAACTCCTCGGGCAGCCCCTCGATCTCAAGGACGATGTCCTCCGCGTACTCGGTCTCGACAGGCTGGAGTTCCTCGGGTATCTGACGCACCCAGTCGGGCACCGCCGCCTTCGACAGATACCGCCCGGGCGAGAGTCTCAGCAGGCTCTCATCGTCATCCAGCAAGCCCTGGAGCGACTGCGCCGCCGAGGCGTAGTTCTTGTCGCTGGGCTTGAGTTCCAGCAGGTCGGCGAGCAGCTCGTCAATGCCCACCGGCAGCCGCGCGGCGCCGACCGCTGCCAGAACGTTCTGAAGGTCGTCCTCCTCCAGGTAGTAGCGGCCGTCGGCGGGCAGTTCCGCCGACAGCACCTCCTCCAGGTCCACCTCCGGCAGCTCGTCCTCGTCGGAGGCCGCGGCGGCGGACAGCTTTCTCAGCTCCCTTTGCACGGCACTCAGGTGCTTATCCAGCATCCACTTGGGGCCGGAGACCGCCACGACATCCTGCCGCTCGAGCATCTGCTGCGCGAACGCCGCAGGCTCGAAGATCTGAGGATGGTGCTGATAGACTAAGAAGGCGAGCCCCACCGCGCCGATGGGCTGGCCGAACGCGTCTATAATGTTCGCCGCGGTCGCTGCCGGATCGTGCTTGCGCAGGTCACGCCGCTGGCAGGACCGCCACATCTCCCGCAGCTCCTCATCCCCCGCCAGGCCGTTGTAGAAGAGCAGCTCCTCCTCATCTTCGCCCGCCACGCGCAGCAGCCACGAGCCCAGGACAACGTGATCGTCAATCAGGAGCACGTCGTCCCTCCCCTGCACGTAGCGCTGAAGCAGGTCCCGGTAGTAGGCCGGAGTCTCGCCGCGAACGCGCGCCAGCGCGCGCAGCAGCAGAGGCTCGGGCATGGGCCTGCCGTAGCCCTCCAGCACGGCCGCCAGGCCCCCACCGAACGGCTGCCGCGCCAACTCCTCTCGGCCGGCGAGGCCGAAGCGCTGCTCGAGTTCGACGAAGCGCTCGTCCTCGGTCATGCACTCCCTTATCAGCCCCACGCTCACCCGCGTCTCCGCCGGCAGTGAGCGCGTCAGGTCGGCCGGCCTCATCGCCCCCGGCTGGAGAAGCAGCGCCTCGTACAGACGGTCGCCCAGATACTCAAGTGCAAGCTCGCTGTCCACTGCCATCAAGAGGTGCTCCTTTTCAGGCTACTTGTGAGCTTCCGACCGGAGCCGCCGCGCTCCGGTTAACCGACGATCTCTCCCGCCAGATCGTGCTCCAGGGCCCTGGTTACGGCCACCTGGACGAACTGCCCGGGCACCACAGGCTCGGCCGCCTCACCCACGTCCACCAGCACCTGGCCATCAACCTCGGGCGCGTCGCGGTAGGACCTCCCCACCATCCCGCCGCCGTCGCCGCTCTGCGCCTCGATCAGCACCCGCAGCCGCCGCCCCACGAACCCCTGGTTCCTCGCCAGCGAGATGTCCTCCTGCACCGACATCAGCTCATCCAGGCGCTCCCGAGCCTCCTCGAGCGCCACCTTGCCGGGAAGCACCGCTGAATCGGCGCCCTCCTCATCCCAGTAGGGGAAGACCGCCAGCCGATCAAACTGCGCCTGCCGCACGAACTGAAGCAGCCGGTCGAACTTCCGGCGCGTCTCGCCCGGGTAGCCGACTATGAAGGTGGTCCTGAGCGCGGCGTCGGGGATCGCGCCCCTGATGCGCTCCAGCAGCTTCAGGTAGCTCTCCGCATCGCCCGGCCGCCGCATGCTGCGCAGAATGTCCCGGTCGGCGTGCTGGAGCGGGATGTCAAAGTACGGAACCACCGCCAGCGTGCGCGCCACGACCTCAATTAACTCGTCCGTCACGCCCACCGGGTGCAGATACTGGAGCCGCACCCAGCCTTCGAACCCTTCAAGACCCAGCTCGCCGAGCAGCTCGGCAAGGGATGCCTTCGGCTCCAGGTCGCGACCGTACGCCGAGGTGTCCTGGGCGATCAGGCAGATCTCTTTGACGCCCTGCGCCACCAGCCCGGCGCACTCGGCCCTGATGTCGTGCGCGGGTCGGCTACGGTGCGGGCCCCTCAACCCCGGGATGAGGCAGTACGAGCAGCGGTGATCGCACCCGTCGCTTACCTTGACGCAGGCGGACCACTCGCTGCCCGAGCGCCAGCGTGGCGTGTCCGCCGACGGCAGGTAGGGCGGCGCGTCCGCGATGAAGGGCCTCTCGCCCGCCGAGGCCCGCCGGACCGCCTCCACGATCTCGCCCGCGGAGCCTGGTCCGACGAACGCGTCCACCTCAGGGAGCTGGTCCCCCAGCGCCTTCCCGTAGCGCTGAGTGAGACATCCGGCACACACAAGCGTTCGCCCGCCGCCGCCCTTGACGTCTGCCAGGTCGAGCAGGGCCTCGATGGATTCGGCCACCGCCGGCTCGATGAAGGCGCAGGTATTGACGATTACGACGTCCGCGCTGCCGGCATCTTCGACGATCTCATAGCCCGCCTGCTCCAGCAGGCCGAGCATATTTTCCGAGTCCACCAGGTTCTTGGCACAGCCCAGGGAGACGAGCGCCACCCTCATCGGACATCAGACCTCGGACATCGGACTGACGACGAGCGGCGAACCACAACCACCAGCGACCACGGAGTGCCGACGAACGGGCGTCGTTCGTCGTGTGCCTTTAGTCCGAGGTCTGAGGTCTGAGGTCCGAGGTCCGACGGCGGAATATGAGGCAGTAGTGGTGATGGTAGTTGGGAACGAAGGTGGTCGGGTAGCCCCAGATGCCGAGCTGCTTGCTGTCCTGGCACCAGATTCTCTCGCCCTGGAAACTCAGCGTGCAGCCCACGCGCTCGGCCAGGTCCCACGCCAGCGGTCGCACATAACCCTCCGGCACGCGCACGTTCTGGGCCACGATCACCATGTACCTGCCGGGCCGCAGCAGCCGCGCGCATTCGTCAAAGATGCTCCCCAGCTCCTCGATGAACTGGTCGTAGTCGGAGATGAGCGCGAGATTGCCCGGCTGGTCGCCGTAGTCCGTGTCCAGGCCGACCTTGGCCCGGCGCTTGTGAGTCGACTCGACCCCGCCGCGGCTGGTGCGCAGCATATTGAAATACGGCGGCGAGGTCATTATGAAGTCGAACCGCGGCAGGCCGTTCTCATCCCGGGGCGGGCCATCCACGCCCTCCCAGGTCTCCGGACGAGCGACGGCCCGCGCGTCGCGCTCGAGCACGACTGCTTCGTCGCCGTTGAGGTCCTGCAATCGGCGCCGGGCCATGTCCGCGTAGTGCGGGCCTATCTCGACGCCGACGCCGTTGCGGCCCTCCTCGAGGCACGCGACCAGCGTAGCCCCGCTGCCGCAGAACGGATCGAGCACCCAGGCCCCGCGCTTGGTGAAGAAGCGCAGGAACTGCGCGACCAGCTCCTCGGGGTAACGCGCCGGATGAAGCTCGGTGTCCCGATTGCGGTGGTAGCGCCGCGAGTCGCAGATCAGCCAGGACTTGGTGGCCTTGATCCACTCGCGGCCGGTCAGTTCGTTGAGCGTGTTCCTGGGATGCAATCTATCGGACCTCAGACCTCGGACCACCGACCTCGGACCACGGCAGTCACGCCTGTCGGGCACGAGCCGTCAGTCTCAGGTTGGGCGTCCGAGGTCGGATGTCGGCTCGCCCTCCGGCTCCTGCTCATCGTCGAGCGGGTCGGGCGGCCCGTCGCCTGGGAGGTAGTCGTCAACCATCGCGGCTCCGATGAAGACCTCCCGCGCCTTGGGACCATCGTGGGGGCCGACCACGCCACGCTGCTCCATCGCGTCAATCAGGCGCCCGGCGCGAGCGTAGCCGATCTTGAAGCGGCGCTGCAACATCGAGACCGAAGCCTCGCCCTCGGAGACCACGTACTGCACGGCCGCGGCATAGAGCTTATCGCTGACCTCCAGGTCCGAGGCGAAGTCCTCGTCATCGTCATCCGGGACTTGGGGGATGATCTCGAACTCCGGCTCGCCCTGCGCACGCAGGTAGTCGGTGAGGCGCTGGAGGTCCTCCCGGGGCACGTAGGCCCCCTGGAGGCGCTTGGCCTGGTTGGCGTCAACCGGCGCGTAGAGCATATCCCCGCGGCCGATGAGGCGCTCAGCGCCCTGGCCGTCGAGGATCGTGCGCGAGTCGTGCTGCGAGGTCACACCCAGGGCGATCCGGGAGGGGAAGTTCGCCTTGATGGTGCCGGTTATCACGTTCACCGAGGGCCGCTGCGTCGAGATCACCAGGTGCATGCCGGTGGCGCGCGCGAGTTGCGCGATGCGGCAGACTGAGAACTCGAACTCCGCCTTCGATTGCATCATAAGGTCGGCCAACTCGTCAATGACGATTACCACGCGCGGCAGGGGCTCGAACTCGTCAAGCTCGTCCTCCTTGGGCATCGCCGCCAGCTCGTTGTACTCGGCGATGTTCACACAGGCTTTCAGCGCGAAGAGATCGTAGCGCTTCTCCATCTCGCGGATCGCCTTGCGCAGGACGTCGGACGCCTCTTTGGGGCTGTATACCACGGGCGAGTAGAGGTGAGGTATCCCATCATACAGGCGCATCTCCACCCGCTTGGGGTCTATGAGTATGAACTTCACCTCATCCGGTCGGGCGCGCATCAGTATCGCGGTGGTCAGCGCGTGCAAGCATACGCTCTTGCCAGCGTTCGTGGCCCCCGCCACCAGCAGATGCGGCATTCGCGAGAGGTCGCCGACCACCGGATGGCCGGCGATGTCCCGGCCCAGCGGCACGGCCAGCGGTGAGGAGTTGTCCTGCGTCTCGGGCGCCTCCAGCAGCCCCCGCAGGCTGACCAGCGCCCGATGCTGGTTCGGCACCTCGATGCCGATGGCTGACTTGCCCGGGATCGGGGCCTCGACGCGCACGTCCACCGCCGCCAGCACCATCGCCAGGTCATCGGCGAGGCTCACGATCCTCCCCACGCGAATCCCGCGCTCCGGCTCCACCTCGTAACGCGTTATCACCGGCCCCTGCTCGTAGCGCGTGACCTTGGCCTCGATGCCGAAGCTCTGGAGCGCGTCCTCGAGCTTGATGATGTTCTCGGTGACCTCCTCCTGGGCCGCCTGTTGCTCGCCTTCGTCGTCAATCTCGGTCAGGATGGAGAGCGGCGGCAGCGCGTAGAGGTCATTCGAGCCCAGGAGCGGAGGCTGCTCCTCCTCAACGGCGCTTGTTGGGTTGCCCTTGGGCTTGTCCTGCCTGGGCTTGGGCGGACGCAGGGCCTTCTCCTCATCATCTCCGACGCCCAGCTCCACCACCGGCCCACGGTCCGGGCGGCGTCGGCTCTCGGCCGGTTCCGCCCTGGGCTGCTTGGAGCGCTTGGGCCGTGCACGCCGGCGCTCATCGCCGGCGGTCAGCTCCGCCACCAGTGTGAAGCCCGCCACGAACAGCTCATAGAGGCTCCTGATGGCAGCGCCGATGGTCCTGGCGATGCCGCTGAGCATCTGCTTGGTGGAGGTGTCCGTGAGCAGAATGAGGGCCAGCAGCCCCATCCCGGCCAGCACGATCCAGGTGCCCAGCTTGCCCAGCACCTCCGAGAGGCCGTAGGCCAGCCCGGCACCCAGGTAGCCGCCATTGAGCCGCACCCAGTCAGGCTTGAAGAGGCTCTCCCCGGGGACCTTCAGGGCAGTCGCGGTCAGGATCACCGCGAAGAGCAGGCCCGCACCCGCCAGAGCGCGCGGCGCGGCCACGCTGGGCTTCTCCATGGCGTAGCACAGGCCGACTATGAAGAGCACGAGGGGCACCGCGTAGGCGCCGACGCCGAAGGACAGCGTCAGGCCCGTGGCGAGCAGGTGGGGGAGGTAGCCGGCACCCTCAGTCTGTCCGCCGTGGCTGCCGTAGAACAGGCTCGCGAGGACCAGCGCCGCCGCGGTGAGCAGGCCGACTGCCACGATCTCACGCTTGAGTTTGCCACCCTCACCGGCCGCATGAGGCACAGGGCTCGCCTCCGTTCGATCTTGCTGCATCACCCGCCCGAGGTGGCCCGCTTCACCGCCGTCCCGCCGAGGCAGGACGCGCGCTCAATGCCCTCGGCTCGGAGTTGGTGTTGCTGTCGTTGCTTTCGTGGCTTCTGTTGCTGTCGTCGCTGCCTGTTGCCCTGTGATGGCACAGATTATAGCACATACTGCCCGCCAACGGAAGGCGGCCCCTGGCGAGTGCAGCAACCAGCTTGCCAGGTTGGGGTCTGGGCCTTGGGCGGGGTGGAGCGCAGCCGAACGGAGCCCAGGCCGCGCGCGGGCAATGCGGGCTACTCGAAGGGGACGGTCTCGGCCGGTGACGCCGCCCCCGGCGGCGGGCCTTAGAGGAGTACGTTGAGGGTCCGCGTGTCGGCGTCCCACTCCACCACCCCGCCAAAGGCTTCGACCACAAACCGCAGCGGGACGTAGACGAGATCATCAATAAGCTCCGCGGGGGCCCCCAGCGTCGTGGCCTTGCCGTTGGCGTAGGCATCAGCGCTGCCCACGGTCACGCGCAGGGAATGCTGGTCCGTGTTCGCATAGACGGCTTCGTCAGGTTCGTGCCAGATGCCCTTAGCCTCGAAGAGCTTCTCGGCAACCCGGATGACGGGGACCATCACGTGCTCATTGCGGATGATGGTGGCGAAGTTGAGGGGATGGAACTCCCCGTTGACGGTCACGCCCACGGCCCCGGTGTCAATCGCCTCCCACTCGATCTGCCCGCCAAAGGCCTTTGCCAGGAACTCAGCCGGGACGTAGGTGGTGTCGTTGATGATCTCGGCGGGCGCGGCCAGTTCGACGGGCTCCCCGTTGACGGTGACCATCTCGCTGCCCACGGGCATCCGGACCACCACGGTCTCGTCGGTAGCCCCAGGCTCGGCGCCGGCCGCACCGGCCGTGGCGACGGCAGTGTGCGTGTCCTGCTCCCAGGTGGCAGTGAAGCCCACCAGCTTCTCCAGTGAGCGCAGGGGCATCATAAGGTGGCCGCTTCTGAGGACCGCGCGCGTCGGCTGGGGCACGGCCATTCGGTTAATGGTGATGTTGAATACCGCCGACAGCGCGGGCGTCTGACTGACGAGCAGGACCGCGACCGCCACCAGCCACAGGACTCTTGCCCGCCTCATCTTGCGCCTCCTGTTCGCACGGTCATTCTGCCAACGACGCCTGGGCGAGCTAGTCGGGCTCGTAGGCGATGATGAGCTGAGGTGGATGCTCGCTCTCGCGGGAGAGGAAGCCCGCTGCATCGGTCGTGGTGGGCTCCAGCACCAGCGAGATCTCGTCTCGGCCGCGCAGGTCTATGAACAACACGCGCTCCTCGACCTTGTCCAACGCCACCTCACCCAGGTCGCCGACCTTCTCCGCCAGGCCCGGACGGTTGTTGTAAGTGACCGTCATCTCATCCCAGGGGTCTTCGGTTACGTAGACATGGCCAGCGTCATTGCTGTTTGCGTAGCCCGCAGCGCCTACCTTGAGCCGCAGCTTGGCCATGATCGGCTTTCCGGGAACCTCCACGCGGAACCTGAGGTAGGTCATGCTGTGGCTGGCGTCGCGCATGGCCTTATCGCCGCCGTCGTTGCCGATGCCGCCGGTCGGGTTGGTGGCATCCGGGGAACCGCGCCCCACCCTGGCGTCGGCGATGGCGTCGAGGGTGACCGTCGGCTTGTCCTCGGGCCACTCGGTGATGGCGAAGCCCATCGCAGCCTCAAACTGCTGCTGCCAGGTCTTCCAGACGGCCAGCGGCTCGGGGTATCTGCGGGTGAAATCGAAGCTGCCCGCAGCCTCGCGCTCCAGCAGGTCCCAGATGGTCTCGGGCAGGACGGTCCTATCAAGCGCCTGGAGGCCCGGGATGGCGGCCAGTTGCTGAGCCACCTCCTGCGAGGGGGGCTCGGGCTGCGGCCAGCGGCCGGAGAACGGACAGACGGTGAGCAAGGTGTACTCCTTTGCCGGGTCGAGGTCGAAGCTGGCAGTCTGCTGGTCGGGGTCGTAAGTGACTTCGAGGCCGGCGTAGTACAGCGGGTTGCCCTCCGCGGAACCCCTCGTGTGATGATAGGGGTTGAAGCGATCCATCACCTGCGGCCTGGCGAAGTACGCCAGCAGCTCCTGGCCGCTGACGCGATAGGTCACGAGGCGCAGGTCATTGATGCGCGCGAGCAGCTTGCCGAGGGTGACCTGCCCGGCCGGGTAGGTCTCGGCAGCCGCCCACAGGGCGCTGCCAGGGAAGAGCACGAGGTCGGACTGCGTCTGCCGCCGCAGGAAGTCAGCACACCAGTAGCCGAGGTTGTAGACCCCCATCGGCTGGGCGAACTCCCCGACCGCCGCCTGCATACGCGGCAGGGGCACCTGCTTGAGTTCGATGGCGTTGAGGAGCGGCCCGTTCAGCGCCGTAGGCTCTTGGCTCCTGGGCACGAACTCGATGGTCAGACCGCGACGGACCTCGATGTCCTCGAACTCGCGCACCATCGCGCGCATAGGCCCGCCAGCGGCCTGCACGATGTCGAAGTCCTCCAGGACGGTCTCGCCCTGGAGCTTGACGTCGAAGACGCGCCCGCCCGGCTGATCCTGGGCGGTCTCAGCGAAGTGCAGGCGGACGGCGTAGGCCGCAGGCTCCTGGCCGGGCTCAAGCAGAGGGAGAGTGAAGCGGCTCATGCCGGCACAGCCGGATGCGAACAGCCAGGGGTAGTCAGTTCCTTTGACATCCAGCGCGTGCGTGTCGTGGCTGAAGTAACCGCAGCCGGGCAGGAACTCGACCTTGGTCTCCAGCCCAAGCTGCATGCGCGACCAGGGGCGCGGATACGCTAGCCAGAGGGTGCCAGCGGGGTCGCGCCGGTCGCCCGGAGCGCCCAGGTTGAGCGCCATTTGCCGGATGGGAGTATGCGGCCCGGGGGTGCTGAAGAGGCCCCAGGCCTGGCCGGTCTCGCACGGCTCCAGCACGACGGTAGACTGGATGGCGAAGAGGCACTGACAGCCGGAGCTGGCCTCGGGTATGAGCATCAGCCCGTTCGCGGGTATGAAGTTGATCCAGCAGCCCGGCCGCTGCGCGCCGAAGTGCAGGGTGCCGTAGTCGCCCTCCAGGTCGTAGTAGGCAATGTAGGCGGAGCGGAAGAAAAGCACGTTTTCGTTGCCGGCGACGCAGCCGCAGTGATGTCCCGGGCGCTCGAACTGCCAGGGGACTTCCTCGCCGGTGAGGGGATGGGTCCGCATCTTCTGTTCGCCGGTGCGCAGAGCAAAGCCCCAGGGCTCGGCGACGAGGGTGTCGTCCACGATGAGCGGTCGGATGCGGTAGCCGAGGGCTTTGTCCCACAGGAGGTTACCGTTGTCGGCGTCGAGGACAACGATGCGCCGTTCCGCAAACTCGCCGCCGAGGAACTGAGGCCAGTGGTGACCGTTCGAGTGAGCGCCGCAGAACACGAGCACGCCATCCTTGTACATAGCCATTAGTGTGCCCCGACCAACCTCGGGGTGTCCCACGCGACCACAATCAGTGAGGTCCACGGGCCGCTCCCACAGCTTCTCGCCGGTCTTTGCGTCGAGGCAGACGGCCATGCGGACGTCGGCCTTGTCCGCGTCCTCATTGCCGCTCTCGCGGACAGCCTCGCCACGCTGCTCGTCGGTGATCTCGGTGGCGTCGGCGAGGAAGATATGACCGTCGCCGATGGCAATGGTGATGTCAGCGATGCTCGTGGCGTCGTAGACCCAGCGCGGCTTGCCACTCTCAATGTCGATAGCGAAGATGCGCTTGCTGCGATAGCCATCCCCGCTGCTGCCGTAGAGGAGATCGCCCACGTTGGCTATGTATCCCCAGGCGGGCATATCACCCTCGGCGACCGGCGGCTGGTCGAAGCTGGTTTGGGTCTCGCCGGTGGCTATGTCGAAGCGAAGGCACTTGTCGCCAACAGCTACGAAGAGGATGTCCTCGTTGCAGGTGATGTTGCTGGCGCGGGAGGACATACCTCCGCGCTTGGCTCCTGGGACCTTGTGCTCCCAGTACTTGAGGCCGTTGTAAGCGTCGTAGCACATAACCCACTCGTTGCCCTGCATCAGCAAACGACCGTTGACGGAGAGCGGCCCCGTGCCGCGCTGGTGCCTGCTGAGCATCTTGTCGGGGCCGGGATCGCCGTACCAGAGCACCCGCATCGGGCACTTGACAAGCTTGTCGTTGCCACACGTGCTGTTGCCCGGCTCAGCATACTGATGGGTCCACTCGCCCGCCCCGGGGAGCTTGCCACGCTCGAGCGTCGCCCAGAGGCCACCGGTTTCATCAACGCGGCACTCGCCCAGGCCAAGCTCGTCCATCCACTGGCGCAGCTTCGCCGCGTCGAGTTGCTGGGCCGGGCCGGGAGCGTTCGCCGGCCACCCCAGGCAGACCACGCCGCCGCAGGGCTTGATCTTGTGCACCAGCTCATCGGTGATCTCGGGCAGGTCGCCGGTGTGCAGCAGGCTCTCGGATACGGTCAGGTTGGCGAAGTAGTTGGAATACGGTATTTGCGAGGCATCGCCCTGCTCGACGTAGACGCGACCGCCCAGGAGGTGGGCAGCATCCAGGGCACGACGCGCTGCCTGGACCTTCGCCATGTCCGCCTCGAGGCAGTAGATTTGCAGCTCGGTGCGCTGGGCCAGCTCGTAAGCCAGGCGACCGGTCTCGACGCCGAGGACCAGACAGTAGCCTCTGGTCACGCCGCTGCGCTGAACGATGGCATCCGCGGCCGCCCCATAGACGGCCGCCATGGGGTCGTCAGGGCGGAAGGGCCTGGCGGCCTCAGCGGGCGGGACGACCGCCGCCGGAGCATCCAGCGGCTGCGAGAAGCAATACTGCATGCCGGTGTCGGTGCTGACGTAGAGCGCGCCGTCCGCAGCAGCCAGGCCGCGCGCGCGGCCCTCGACCTCCTGGCGCCAGACTTCTTCGCCGGTCCCGGCATCAAACGCGACGACCACATCCTGGCCGCCCCCGAAGAGGACATCGCCGGCCAATATCAGGCTGGCGGCGCACTTGCACGGAGTGCGCCACTTGACGCTCGGCTCGATGTTTTCGTCTTTCACGTTCTGCATTTGGTCCTTGAGGTCCTTAATCTGAGCTTCAACCTCAGCTAGCTGCTTTTCAAGGTCGGCGATGTGCTCCTTGTTCTGCTGGTCCTCCTCCTTGCCTTTCTCGCGCTTGAGGGCTCTGGTGAGGTCGGAGCTCTTGCGCGAGGGTCCGGTGAGCTTGCGCTGGAGGGCCTTCTTCCGCCTGCTGGCGTCGGCATAGCCCTCAAAGTCCAGTCGTCTTACCTCCTCGGCCAGGGCCTCGCCGCTGGTCCTTGTCGGGACCGCGTCCGTCGCTGTGTAAGCGGCGTCCTCGGCCACGACGAGCTTGCGGCAGGGGAACCAGGCAAAGCCGCCTCGACCCGTGTCCTGTGCGTAGCCGACGGCCTGGTTGGCACCGACGAGGAGATGGTCGCCCACCAGGAGGGCATAGCTGCCGCCAACCAGGCCGCTGCCACGCCAACTATCGCTGGCCTGATACACCATGTGACCGTCTGCGCGATCGAAGGCGGCAGGGAGCGCCCGGGCAGAGGGCACAAAGAGCGTGCTCTCCGAGGCCAGCAAATAGCCCTGGGGGGAGAGCTGCTCATAGCCGGGCGCTCCCAGGTAGCCCCGGCTGCCGGCGGTGGCCTGCCCCATGGTGTCGTTGCGCCAGACGGTCTTGCCGTCTTCGGCACGCACCGCACAGATGTATACGCCCTCGTGCGGGTAGATGCCAGCAGCGAAGTACGCAACGCCCCCATCCACGAGGACGCCGGTGCGCACCGGCCAGGGAGATATCATCTTGCCGCTGCCGAGCAGCCTTTCATCGGTCGCCCCCGCGTGGACCTTCCAGATGAGCGCGCCGTCGGCAGCGCTGAGACAGTAGACATAGCCATCATCCGAGCCGAAGAACACGCGTCCGTCCACTACAGACGGAGCGAGGCGAACGGGCCCGCCGGTCAGGAAGTTCCAGCGCACCGCACCCGTGGCGGCATCCAGGCAGCAGACTTTGTTGCCGCCAGAGGAGCCGACGTAGACGGCATCGCCCACCACCGCGACATGGTTGGCATCGTCGAAGTCCACCCTGTCCTTCTCCCAGTTGCCCTCCACCACCTCATCGCGGGGAGGCGCGTAGGCCTTCTGCGGAGGGTAGGGGTGCTTGAAAACCCAGCGCTGCACGAACGGTGGCTCCAGGCTCTCCCGCGTCCAGCCGCTGCGATTGTTATCGTGAAGGTAGGTGGCCCACTCGTCGGCGCACGCAGGCCCCTGAAGGGCCATCATCGCGGCGACGCAGACAAGTGGGACCAGCCCGAGCGCATAAAGGCGGTTGCGCAACTGCGTGTGCCGAAGCTTGCGGGAGTCTTTCATTGCCCTGACATCTCCTTGGAGCAAGCGGGTAGCACTTCAATGCTCAGCCAGCCGCTGAGGCGACTGCTTATCACCTATTCGGCAGGGCCGCTGCGATTCCTTGTCTGTCTGCGAAAGAGTCTGCTGCTGCGGCCTCGCAGGGACGGCGGTCCCGCTTGCGGGCCGTCGGTTGACCGTGCCGGGCGGGCCGGGATATAATGCGCTGGAGCGCAATGGGGATTTGGAGACGGGAGGCGAGAAGCGAGAGGCGAGAGTACGCCAACGGCCAAGCCCTTGCTTCCCGCATCCCGCATCCCGCGTCTCGCCTCCAAACCCCCATCGCCCAGACCACAGGGAGGCGCCAAGGTGAGTGAGGTCATACAGACGGAATGCTTCGACGAGGTCCCGGTGCGAGTCGTGTCCGGCCCAGGGGCGCTGGCGAGCAGTAAGGCCTGCCTGGCGGGGATGGGCGTGAGCAAGGCCCTGCTCGTGTGCGGGCAAAACGTGGGGAAGCTCGAGGCGGTCAAGGAGTTCGTGGCGGGCTGCGCGGGGTGCATCGAGATAACCGTGTTCGATGAGGTGGAGCCCGATCCCTCGGACCAGACCGTAGTGCGCGGCGGAGCGGTGGGGCGAGAAGCCGGCGCCGAGGCCGTCATAGCCATCGGCGGCGGGTCGAGCATGGACGCGGGCAAGGCCATCGCCGCCGAGGTGGGCAGAGAGGGCTGGGTGGCGGAGCAGGATCATCCCGGCGAGCCGACACAGATCGAGCATCAGCCGCTGCCCGTTGTGTGCGTGCCCACGACCGCCGGCACCGCCTCGGAGGTGACGCCTTACTCGGTCATCACCTACACGGGGACCGAGCGCAAGCTGGTGCTGAGCCACGAGAAGCTCTACGCGCATTGCGCGGTGCTGGACCCGACGCTGCTGGGCAGCGCGCCGCGCGGGGTGCGCGTGGCCGCCGGGATGGACGCGCTCACGCACGCGGTAGAGTCATACCTGAGCAAGCAGGCGACGCCGGAGACGCGGCGGCGCTCGGCGGCGAGCATCCGCGGCATCGCCCAGCACCTGCGCGGCGCGGTCGAGGACGCCAACGACCTGGAGGCGCAAGAGGGGATGCAGCGGGCGGCGATGATTGCGGGGCTGGCGTTCTCGAAGACGCGGCTGGGCATCGTGCACGCGATGGCGCTGCCGCTCTCGGCGCTCTTCGGGGTGCCCCACGGCATCGCCAACAGCATCCTGCTGCCGCCGGGGTTGAGATTCAACTGCCAGGCGGCACCGGAGGCCTTCGCTGAGATCGCCGGGCTAATGGGCGAGTCGGTGGAGGGCATCCCGGAAGAGGAGGCCGCGCTGAAGGCCGT
>CBFDBV010000024.1:0-20403 GCA_965603135.1 uncultured bacterium | reverse complement strand
GTCACGCGCACTCCCGCGATCTATGTCATTGACTACTCGACGGAGATGCGCGCGACCTGGCAGGAGAGCGTGGAGGGATATGCGCAGGCCCCGCCGGAAATGCTCCACCTGTCCGTCATAATGCCCTGGAACTTCCGCCACGGGCCAATCGAGAGCCTCCGCGATGTGCGATACGAGGAGACCGGCCCCCCCGCGCGGATGCCTGCAGCCGAAATCCCGCAGCGAGCCAGCGAAATAGAAGGCTTCGTCCGTGACCTGCATGAGGCCGGCGTGCGCTGGGTGGTCCCCTACATCTGCCTGATGACGATGGTGGGCGATCACGAGAAGCGGACGGGATTCTGGGATTTCTACGACCACTGGGATGAATACCGGGGCCTGGGGCTCTACGAGAAGCCGGCGAGCGACCCGTTCACCTGGAACCAGCAGCGCCCGGATGGCAGCCCGAAGTACTTCTACCCCCATGACATCGCCCTGTTCGTGCCCAACTACCGCTACGCGATCTCGCCCGCGCACCCCGAGTGGCGACGATGGATCAGCTTCGTGGTCGAGCAGATAGCGGAGACGGGGATGGACGGGGTGTTCGTGGACAACTGCAACTCCTGCCGAGACTTCGGCCCTTACGCGCGGGCCGGATTCGAGGCGTGGATCAGGTCGCGTTACACGGAGGCTGAGCGCCAGGATCTGTTCGGCCGAACGCCAGAGCTGACCGAGGAACTCGGGACCCTGGCGGCCTACGAGAGCTACCTCTACTGGATGGACGTGATTCGACAGTACTGCGCGATGTGCAGGCAAACGGGGGAAAGCGTGCGCAAGCCCTTCATCGTCTTCGCCAACGGCGGGCAGAACCGGGAGTACGCCATCCCCTTCGCCTACCGCGACATTGATTACCTGATGTTCGAGCGCAGCCGCGACACCGTGCCTGGATGCGCCACCACTCACGTCGTCGGGCCCTTCGAACGCACCCGCTACCACGACAACCTCTTCGCCTACGCCTGCACCTTCGGCGTCGGGGGCCGCGTGCGCGCGAACACGCTCATCGGCGAGGGACGCCCGAGGGAGCGCTACGGATACAACCGCAACGCGGTGCTGCTCGTCCACGCCGAGGCGGCGGCCTTCAGCGGCGGCGGGATGGCGCGCAGCCCCGGCGCCATGTCCAGCCCGGAGTTCAACGAGGTGCAAAACCTCTACCGGCGGCACTACGAGCAGTACGGTGACCTCTACGAGGGCAAGCACACCTGGCCGCAGGCAGCGGTGGCCTGCTTCGGCTCCGAGTACTACTACGGCAACAAAGGGCACATCGGCGCGGCGAAGGCGGCATACGACGCGCTGCTGGAGCGGCACATCCTGACCGACGTGCTGCGCGCGCCCGGTTGCTTCTTGGAGAACCTGCGCCGCTACAAGCTCATCGTGCTGCCCGATGTCCAGCATCTATCGGGCGAGCAGATGCGCGCGCTGGTCGCGTACTCCGAGGGCCCCGGCGAGCTGCTGGTGTACGGCGAGACCGGCAAGTTCGACGAACGGATGCGCGAGCGCGACGACAACCCGCTGGCCGCTCTGTGCGCCGGCAGCTACTTCGACTATGAGACGCTGGGCGCAAAGCTGGGGAAGCTGAGGGCTGTGATGCCGCCGGTCATTGAGCCGGACGGCCTCGACGATCTCAGGGCCCAGGGCGCTGTGAAGGCGGCCGCTTATGTGCAGGCCGCGGAGGACCCAAGGCAGGTCATCCTCCACATCCTCAACTACAACGTCGAGCTCGGGCGCGAGTTGGACGACGTAGAGAAGGTGCCGACCCTGAAGGTGAGGTTGCCGCTGCCCGACAGGTTCGCGCCGGCCAGAGTTCGCCTGATTCGGGTCGAGGAGGGGCGCGAAGAGGTGCTGACGCCGCGGGTGGCAGCGAGAGCGGCGCGCTTCGAGGTCACCGACGTGGGGATCCACACCATCTGCGTGATCGAGTAGCCTACCCCAACCCCACGCGGCAGACCATGTAGATGGCGACCTCCGGCACCGTGAACCAGCACGCACCGTCGCGGACCTCGAACTGAGGCGAGAGGTCCTCGGCTTCCGGGTCGTAGCACGTGACCGACCCAACTGAGCTGCCAGCAGGGAGCGGCACGCGCACCCGCACGTCCCCCTCGGCGATCGCCTCCGCGCCGACGGCCTCCACCGGGCAATCGTAGTTCAGCAGGTGCACGATCCGCTCGCCGGGCGCCTCATACATCATCACCCGCAGCATAGGCCGGCCCGAGCTCCCATCCTCCACGACCAGGCGCATCTCCCCCGCCGGCGCCAGCAACGCCAGCACGTCCGTCCGCCTCGGCATCAGGGAGCGCCGAACCACGGCCCCCTCCCCCACCTCGCGCTCGCTGTCCTCCTGAGGCAGCCAGCCGGGCACCGCCCGCTCGCGGCACAGCTCATCATGCGTCGCGAAGTCACCCACGATCAGAACTCGCCCGCCGCCCTGAGCGTAGTCGCGCAGGATGCTCAGGTGCTCATCGGATAGGTGCTTCAGATCCGGCACGATGCACACGTCATAGGTCCGCAGCGTCGCCGGATCCAGCCCGGTCTCCGAGAAGCAGTCGAAGGGCACTTGCAGGCTGCCGAGCCGGTCCTTGACGTTGCGGGCCCCGCCCAGGTGCCTCGATTCAGGATAGAACGACCGCATCGGGAAGTACAGCAGGGCCACCTGTGATGCCGAGACCTTGCCCTCGTAGAGGTCCTTGTGCTTCAGCAGGAACTCGATGTACGGGCGCTGCACTTCGCGCGTGTTGCGCCGCACACCGTTGTAAGCCCCGCTGCCGAAGGCCGCCGCCTCCGCCAGGCAGAGCTTGCGCGCCGAGGGCGTCCTCCCCAGCTTGAGCAGCATCGGGCGGATGTCGCCCGGGACGTCAGCCACGTAGCGGTAGTCGAGGATGTCGTCCATCACGCTGCGGCGCGTGATGTCGCCGATGATGCGCTTGACCAGGCAGCCCGCGCCCTGGGGCCCGCGCCCGCCCTCGAACATCATATAGTCCACGTTGCCCGCCAGGTATTCGGCCGACCACAGAGCCCCGCCGCAGTTGGGGAACATCAGGAAGCCGGGGTTCACCTGCCGCCCGGACTCGCGCATATCGTGCAGCAGCCTCGCCAGGCTGATGCGCCAGAAGCGGTTGGCCTCGACCCAGAGCAGCCCCTCTTGCTCGCGGGGAAGCTCGATCTCCCCGGCATCGCGCGTGCCAAAAAGCTCTTCAAGCTCGTCCGCCGTGAACTTCTCGGCCAGGTACTTCGAGAAGCCCTCCTGGCAATGCGCCGCGTAGCACCTCATCGGGCTGGAGTTGTCCGGGAAGGTCCCATCGTAGCCGGCCTCGGCGACCAGGCGAGCGACCTGCATCAGCCAGTTGCGCCAGTCGGGGTGCTCGATGCAGGCCACGTAGCGGTGCAACCCGGCGTAGTAGGCGGGCATCTCCTCCTTGCCGAAGGTGTGCCGCGAGCCATCGGCCTTGATGGCGATCCACTCAACCGGGTCGGTCGCGGGCCTGGGGCCGATCCTGAACTCGGCGTACTCACCCCAGTGGTCGTAGAAGTCGAAGAAGCCCTCGCGCGTGTCGGGGTGGCCGGCGTAGGTGATGGAGGCGATATACGGCATCACCATCTTCACGCCCGCCTCGTGCAGGGCATCATTCATCCGGCGCAGGGCCGCGATGCGCTCATGCACCTCGGCGGGCGTGAGCCGCCGGATGTCGGCGCGGTTGCGACCGTGCGCCTGATTCTCCCCGCCGACTGCCGCGATGGGGCCGTAAAGGTGTGTCATCGGCACATCCTTCCCGAAGTGCAGCAACTCGGGCGGCAGCTCCTTGATCCACTCGATGTACTCCGGGTTGTCAATGTGCTCGCGCCCGTAGTCAATGAGGTAGTAGACGGGCGCCACCGTCGGCTCGCGCGTCGCCAGGGCGCCGGGTGCGGCTGTCAAGATCGCCAGGACGCCAACTGTGACTGAGCGCATAATGCTGGCCCTCCATCTTTCCCAGCGCAGGGCTTCTCCTGTGCCTTCTCGCAAGCCATTGGGCGTTGGTCCGGGGTCCGCGGTCCGATGTCCGGTGTCCGCCTATGGCGAGACGGCCACGTCGTCCACGTAGTAGACCGAGCGCGTGGGCTGGCCCTGCTCGTGGCGGATGTGAATGACGATGGAGACCTCGGGGCCGTCAATGCGCTTGTTCTCGTCACCACCTGCGCTGTGCACGCCGCCGCTGCTGAAGTCAGCCGTCACCTCGCCCCAGCCCTTCCAGTCAATCGAGCCGGCGGGGCAGTAATGATGCTCCATATTCTGATCGCGCACGCGCACCGTGATGCTCCGCCCGGAGCCGTCGCCGTAGAGCCAGAGCTTGACGCGCTCCAGACTGCCGACCTCCACGAAGCTCGTGAATATCTTCAGCTCGTTGTACCGCGGCGTCTTCTCCGGCAACTTCATCTCCACGCGCAGCGACTGCTTCCCCGTGTGCGGCTGCTCGTCAGAGAGCGCAACATCGAAGGCCGGAAGCGCCGCACCCTCCTCGGGCGGGCGAGACCACTGCGCGTACTTCAATGGGCTCTCGCCCTCGAAGTCCAGCAAGGGACGCCACACCACCACGAAGGGCCGACTGAGCCGCTCCGCCCACTGGGCTTGGGGAACCAGCAGGCCCGGCAGGCTGTCGCTCAACCAGACCTTGCAGTCGTCAATCTCCCAGCCCTCCCTTTGCGGTGGGAGCAGGGCCACCGCCCAGGCCCTGTCGTCCTGTCCCTCCGGCACCAGGAAGCTGACGGCCGTGGGCTGGTTGAAGTCGTCGTCCCGCTCGGCGGCCACGTTGCCCTGAGGGTCGTAGATGATCGCGCGGCCGGCCTCGCCCACCGACCAGGCGTGAAAGAAGACGCTCGCAGCCGTGAGGCCCTTCGGGACGAAGAAGTGCAGCCTCTCGAAGCCGCGCACCACGTTCAGCGGCGCGGTCTCGGTCGCGACGAAGGCGTAGGGGACCTCAGGATAGGCGATGCAGTAGTTGTTGCCCGAGCGTGCCTCGATGAGCCCGAACTCACCAGCGGCGTCGGGCACCGTGACGCTGCTGTCCAGGCCCAGCCTGCCGTCGCGTTCGTCCAGGAGGTGACCATCGGCTCCGATGACCGAGTAGGCCGGCTGGTCCTTGTAAGTGAAGTCATCCTGCAGCGTCCCGTAGGGGCGCGACTCGAACCGCACGCGCACGGGCTTACCCGCGACCTCGACGATCACGTAGCTCGTGTAGCGCAGGATGGGCGAGTCGGCGGACGCTGGGGCAGATAGAGCTAACAGTAGCACCAGGCAAAGAAGCTCACGCATGGACACGCCTCCTCGCGCGCCTTTGCACAGCCAACTCAGCCATTATAGCACAGCGCGACAGGCGCGACCACGTCAGTCCCCGCAGTCTCTTCACGCCACGGGGAGCTGCGCAGGAAATATTTCTGTCTTGCTTGGCAGGTGTATTGCTCATTGAAGACGAACTTACCGGCATAAAGGACTCGTGACTAGCCTTAGTGGCAAGTTTGGAGCCTGGATGCGGAACTCACCGGCATGCGCTGTGACTTAGTCCGTGATGTTGAGCGGCGACTCGGTTGGCTCCTTGTGAGCCCAGGGGTATCGTGAGAGGGTGAGCTACATGGCTAGGCAAACGGACACGCAAGAGGGCAACGCTTCCGCCGTGGCGACCGAGCACCAGCCGAGGACTGAGCGTTTCTTCGAGCTATCGCTCCTGCGCGCAGAGGACAATGTGCGCATGGCTCTGTTGATATTGCTGTTGATCGTCGCCCTGACCTCACCCACCTACGTTGTCAGCTCGGTGACCCTCTACACGTCCCTGGTGATCGGAGTGCTGCTGACCCTGTGGACGCGCTTCGCGGCCCGCTGGGGAGAGCTGCGCGCCGCCGGCCAAATGGCCATGGCATCTGGGATCGTGCTCCTGGCCGAGTTCGCCTGGCTTGCACTCTTCGTCCACGGCACCGGCGGGCTGACCAGCCCGTTCTCGGCGCTCATGTTGCTGCCAGTCATCTTCGCCTCGGCCTTCTTCAGCCTGCTGCACATAGCCGTTGCCCTCGCCACCGGTCTGATCGTGGCCACCAACGTATTCTTTGCGGTAAGGTACCGGCTGGATCCTGATACCTCCTGGCATCTCACCGGGATGCTGCTTGCCGTCATCGCGATTGCCTGGGCCTCGTACGGCATGTGTCTGGTGCTCGAGCGGGAGAGGCGAGCCAACGACCTGGTAGTGCGGCACCTGTCTGAGGGGGTGATTTTGATTGACTCCCTGGGCTGGATCAGGTTGGTCAACGAGCAGCTCGAACGCTTCACGGGCGTGCCTGCACGGACGGTCCTCCCTCTCAATACTCTTCACGTGGCAAAGACGCCCGAGCTTAGTGCGCTCGCCGAGATACTGCGCGACGTCATGGCCCCCGAGACCTACGATCCCACGGACGTGCGCGACCTCACCATAAACAGGCCTGAGCCGATAGACTTGCGTGTCATCACCATGCGCTTGGGCGGCAGTGCCGACAGGCCCACAGGCTGGCTGGTTATCTGTCAGGACATCACCGAGCTGAAATCACTGGTGCGCATGAGGGAGGATGGCATTCGCTTCTTGTCCCACGAGATGCGCTCGCCGCTGACGACCTTCAAGATGATATCGTCAATATTCTCCGAACTCGCCAACCAGCTCAGCGACAACAGCAGCGCAAAACTGATAGAGATCGTGGACCACGAGACCGACAGGATGCTCAGGCTAGTGGGTCAATTCCTCGACATCGCTGCGCTCGACGAAGGCTCCTTCCGCCTTACCGTGGGGGAGGTGAATGTCCCCGAACTCGTGCAGAAAGCCGCGGAGCCGTTGGAGATTAGGGCCACCGCCAAAGGCATCTCGGTCGCAAGCCAGTGTGCCGAGCAGATCCCGGTCATCCCAGGGGACCCGGAACGCCTCGAGGACGCCCTGCACAACCTTTGCGACAACGCGCTTAAGTACACCGAGCCTGGCGGACACGTATCAATCACCGCGGAGACCAGCGACGGTCACGTCCGGATCGCGATCTCTGACACCGGCCGCGGCATCCCTCCTGAGTTCCAGGAGGCCATCTTCGATGAGTTCGTCCAGGCCCACGCTGACGAGGCCGAGGCGACGACGCTTGAGAGAGGGAGCGGGCTCGGGCTGTATATGGTTCGTCGTATCGTAGAGCTGCACGGAGGACGCATTGAGGTGGACAGCGAGGTGGGCCGTGGCTCCACCTTCACCATCCACTTGCCCATCTCCGCCGGCGCGCAGCCAGCGGAATGAGCCAGCCTTCTCAGTCGTGCGCCGCCCGATTTGCGGCTGTAGTCTTGATTGCGGCTGCCCCCTCGCCATCCGCGGCGCGCTCCCGCCTGGCAAGCAGTAGCCCCCGACAATTCCCTTCTCACAGGTACTTCCCGAAGAACTCGAAGGCCTTGTTGGCCGCGAAGGCGTGCGGCCCAGGGTGGATGTCAATCCAGAGGTCCTCGGGCACGCCGGCGGCCTCGTAAACCCTCTTGATGGCCTCGATGCTAACCATCTGATCGTCAATGAAGAAGCACTTGTCGTGCACTCCGGCCTCCACCAGCAGCGGCCGCGGCGCGATGAGGCCAGCGATATCGTGCGTGTCGAAGTACCGGTATATCTCCGGCACGATCTGCGAGCCGCAGAAGTTCGCGCGGTTGATGCCGAACTTCTCCCACGGGTTCAGATACCCGATGATGTCGGCGGCCTTGATGCGCGGCTCGGCGGCGGTGGCCCAGGTGGTCATCGTCCCGCCCTGCGAGAGGCCCATCATCCCGATGCGGCTGCCGTCCACCTCGGGGCGCGTCTCCAGGTAGTCAATGCAGCGGGACATATCGAAGATGTTCAGCGTCAGCGTCCAGATGCCCAGCACCGCGCCGCGGATGAAGTGCACATTGCACTTGTCGCGGCCGGGATACGGGTTGCCGCCGTCATCGCGCTCGCCGAAGACGCGCAAATCAGGGCTGATGGTCAGGAACCCCGCGCGCGCCATCTGCTCGCCGTAGTTGTAGTTGGCGCTGGCGATGCTCGCCTGCAACTCCGGGGTGGTCTTGTTGCCCGCGACCGGCTCCTTGCCGTACGGGCCATGCCCGTGGCTGCACAGGATCGCAGCGTTCGAGCCGTCCTCAAGCATATCCGCCGGTCGCAGCACGACACAGGGCACGGACATGTGCTCCTCGGCATCGAAGACCACCCGCTCGCGGATGATGCCCTCCTCCTCGACGGAGCACACCACCTCCGCGTCCAGGTCCACCGGCTCCGGGAAGCGGCCGAGCAGCTCCATGTACTTCGCCTGCGCTCGCTCGTGCCAGCTCTCGAAATCCTCCTTCGTGCTGCCACGGAAGGCAAGCTCCGGCTGCCAGTCCTCCGCCATCTTGTTGAAGTACTCGATCATCGAGAAGTTGCGCTTTGCCATGGTCGTTCTCCTCTCCAAGGCGTACGTGTGAGTGTCCGGTGAGCCTTCTCTGTGCGCCACGCTTCTTCCTTCGCTGTTGAGGCGAGGCAGGACAGGCGGCAACCGAGGCGAACCTCGGACGGACCCAGGAATCCAGCGACAGGAGTAAGGGCTATGCGCAACGGAGCAATCGCGGCTGTGTCCATCGCACTGCTGCTCTGCCTGTGTTTCGGCCGTCTTCTGATGCCCCACGCGTGGGCGCAGGAGGAGCAGCCAGGCCAACCACCCGCAGAGCTGACTGCCTTTACTGTCGCTGTGCCGACGGAGGCACCGCAGCCGGACCGCTGGACGACGCTCATCTGTCGCTTCGATCGCGCCGAGTCCTTCGACGCCGACTACGCGGGCGGCAACCGGGTCGCCGGCGGCTGCTTCGACGCCTGCGAACTCGGCAAGGAGGGCAAGTACGGCAGCTCGGTCTTCGTTGACCACGAGTGGGGCCTGCTGATGTATCAGGGGCGGGCCAATGTCAACTCGCTCATGGGCTCCGCGGACTTCTGGGTCAAGAGCGCCCCCGAGGAGAGTATCTGGGCCGACGGGCGGGACCATCACCTGCTGGGGGTTCACTGCGCCGGATGGCTGGCGCCGGAGCTGCTGCTTGCGAAGACCGCCGGCAATGCGCTCCGGTTCGGCTACTTCCGTTCCGACCTGGACGAGGCACCCCCGCTGCCCGAGATCGAGATCCCGTGCGCCGACCTGGCCGCCGATCAGTGGCATCACCTGCTCGTATCGTGGGACACGCAGACGGACCGGCTGTGGCTGGCGATTGACGGCGAGGGTCAAGGCCTCCAACTTTCCGCGCACGTGCCGCCGGGCGAGGTCAGGGCGCTGTATGTCGGCGGCCGCCGTTATGCACATCACCTACGCAAGAACGCCGGCGCTTGCCTGGACGAGCTGAGGCTGACCTCGCGGAGCGTGGGCTGGCAGGCAGCGCACACGCTCAGGTCCATCGAGGCGGAGACCGGCTTCACCGAGGAGATCCGCTTCAACGCGCTGAGCTATGTGCGAGCGAAGCTGGGGCGATACGCGGAGACTCAGCGCTTCGGAGGCTGGGGTGGCCCCGCGTGGCCCGTGCGCGGGAAGATCGGCGAGTACTGGGCGCGCTCGTGGGCGCCACAGGGCAGCTTCGTTGACTTCGGCAAGGCGCACGTGGGCACTACTCTGACGGCCGCGCGTTTCCTGGTCACCTACGAGGGCCTCAGGGAGCAGTGGCTCTACGATGTGGCCGCGAAGACCGGCGAGATGCTGCTGCTCACTCAGCACGAGGACGGCTGGTGGGTCGAGTGGGCGCTGGAGGTCACGCCCGCCGGGCTCCGGTATTACCTACCCCCGCGCACCGCCAAGACTGACTGGATGCACAACCTGGTCAATATCGACGACCTGATTCAGGCGCGCCCGATGTTTCTGCTGTGCTGGCTGTATCGCCTCAGCGGCGAGGAGCGCTTCCTGGAGGGCGCCATCCGCAGCGCGGACTTCGCGCTCGGAACGCAGAACCCCAACGGCGGTTGGGGGCACTTCTGGAACCTGGAGGCCCAGCGAACCATGGGAAGCTCGGGCTACCGCTGGGAGGCCAGCGAGTTCGAGGACTTCGCCTTCATTGGCGCGTTCTATCAGATGCTCGTCGCGTACCGCTTCACCGGCGACGAGACGTACCTGGATGCCGCCCTGCGCGGCGCCGACTGGGTCATTGACGCTCAGCTTGACGCCCCGACTCGCGGCTGGGCGGAGCAGTACGACGCCGAGAACGTGCCGGCGTGGGGCCGGGACTTCGAGCCACCCTCATGCAGCATGATGGTCGCGATTGACGCCTGCGAGGGGCTGCGGGCCGCCTTCCTGATAACGCGCGAGGAGAAGTACCTCAAGCCCATCGCAGACTTCCTGGCCTGGGCTCGTGAGACCCCGCACCGGGATGGGAATATGTTCTACTGGACCTATGACGTGGCGACCGGGCGGCCCATCGCCGCGCCCAACCGCGAGAGGATATACTTTGTGGACGATCCCGACGACCTGGCCGCATATCGCAAGGCGACTGCCGTGACCAAGCGCGGGGAGAAGGTCAAGGAGTTCGACATTGACTACTGGACGCACGTCGTCGAGCAGGGCCGCGCGGGGACGCTGAAGCCCGAGTGCGCATTTGCCACGCTCCAGGACATGGCTGACTTTCTCAGGGAGCGTGCTGATAGCCCGGTCGGCGGCGGTTACTCGAGCTTGCGCGCAGCGGCCATCCTCTCCCGCGAGGTGGAGTTCCAGCCGACGCTGTGCAGCTTCGCCCTCGACTGGCGCGACTGGCCCCTCTGGGCATACCCCTACCCGGACCTGTACGATAGAGAGCCGCCGCCCACCAGGCCGGACTAAGCTGCCAGCCCATGCGGTGGCCGTTCGGCGCGGCTCAGAGCGAAGGCGGGAGGTGGATCTGGTAGAGCTGCGTCGTGCCGGTCTCGTCGGAGTTGTAGAGGACCTTGCTGCCGTCCGGTGAGAACACAGGATGCGGGTTCATCTTCCCTCGCCTGGCGAACTCGTCAGGAGCGCTGAGGCCAGCGCGCCGCTCCTGCATCTGGAAGCTTGCCAGCTCGCGCATCGTGTCCTGCTTCGTGTCGTAGAGCAGGATACCGGCACGCCCCGGGGCCGGGTAGTAGTCCAGGACGATGAAACGCCCGTCCGGGCTGGGCGCGGGGTGGCCGCCGCTGCCCATAACGCGGTGTTCGGACAGGAAGCGCATCTCGCGCGTGACCGTGTCGTAGCTGGCCAGGCGCGAATAGAGCGCCCGATGCGGCTTCGCGCCGACGTGATCGGCGAGCATCCCCAGCGGCGTCATGCCCGACTTCGCCAGGCTGATGATCTCGCGGCAGTTGGGATGGTAGATGATGTGCATCCCCAGCGCACCCAGGAACTCCAACTCAGACCCGTCCAAGTTGCACAGGTAGTAGTCGCGCACGAGCACCGACTCGCGGGTCACCAGGAAGAGCACGACCTTCTCGTGGTCCGTCCTGAACTCCGCGCCGAGGCGGAACTCCAGGCGGCTCGTGCGCATCGCGTCGCCCTTCGGATTCGCGTCGAGCAGGTCATCGAGCATCGCCAGGCACCGCCGTCCGGTCCCGTCCAGATTAAGCAGATAGATGCCCGGCAGGTCCTCTGAAGTGATCTCTCCCCGCTCGTCGTAGTCCGGGGACGCGATGTCCAGAAGCTGGGTGTCGAGGGGACCGCAGTACGGGATCACTTGCCCCGGGAACCGGACCTCTCCGCCCGAGGCAAGATCGTGCACCGTGATCTCCGGCTCGCCCGCCTCGGCGCTCCAGACGACTTTGCGGCCGGCATCGGCCCACATCTGGTCGGCACCGGAGTGGAGTGTGAAGGCGGGGGTCTCCCCCAGCACACGCGGCTCCCCCCCATCCGCATTCATCACGCGCACTTCACCACGATCTGCCCCGGGCGCGTAGGAAAAGTAGAGCAGCTTCTCTCCATCAGGCGACCAGGGGCACACCTTGAAGTAGGTGTGCACGTTCTCGCGGTCGTCGTGCGTGAGGCGCTCGCTACGGAAGCCTGCGCCAGGGTTCGTGGCCATGCGTCCCCCTTCTCTCGCTGAGGGGCACCTGGGAGGAGGCGCTTCGATCCTGCCAGCGGGCCGACTTCGGGCGTCTTGCGCAGACGAGGGCGTGTGCGCGCGTACTACAGGTACGCCTTCTCTCCCGTCTCGCTCGACTGAAGGATCGCGAGGCCTATCTCCAGCGCTCGGTTGCCGTCCTCACCCGTCACGGATGGCTCTCTGTCCTCCGCCACGCACTGCGCAAAGTGCGCGATCTCGCCGCGGAACCAGTCGCCACCGGGCTCCCGCTCGTAGCAGACCTTGCGGCTCTGCTTGCTCGCGGAGTTGACCACGAAGTGCGGCGGCCTCCCGCCCAGGCAGCCCCCAGGAGCTGCTGATCATCAGTTGGTCGCCGGCCTCGAACTCCACGATGCAGGTGCCGGTGTCCAGCGAAGTGCTGTCGTCCTTCATCGTGCGCAGGCTGGCCCACGCCCAGGCCGGTTCGCCGAAGATCAAGCGCGCGAAGTCATAATGATGGATCCAGTTGTCAATGAAGGGGCCGCCGCCCTTCTTCGCGTCGAGGTGCCACGGCGGCGCAGATGGGCCGCGCAGGGGCCCCGCACCCGCGTCCACCTCCTGCCACACAACCGGCCGCCCGATCTGCCCGTCGGTGATGATCTGCCCGAAGGTGCGCCATTGCGCCGAGAACCGCCGAGGAAATGCCACCATCAACTTCACGCCGGCGGTGCGGGCGGCGCCGATGATCGCGTCCGCATCCGCCAGGGTGATCGCGATCGGCTTCTCGCACAGGATGTGCTTGCCGGCCCGCGCTGCGGCCACGGCCACCTGGGCGTGCAGGAAGGTCGGCACGCAGATGTCAACCGCGTGGAGGTCATTGCGGCTGAGCAACTCGTCATGTTCCGCGACCGCATCGGGGACCTCGAACTCGCGCGCCTTCGCCTCGTCCACGTCGGCGCAAGCGACCAGCTCCACGCTCTCCAGCTTTTGACAGGCCTGCGCGTGCAGGGACGAGATGCCCCCGCAACCGATGATGGCCAAGCGCAGTCGACTTACCCTGACGGCCTCCTTGACCGGCAATCCACAACGGCGTCGAGGCCGGTCGCCTCCAGCCCTAACCACATCTCACTCGACACTGATGACCACTGCCATCGTCTCCATCGGCTGAAGCGAGTGCTCAAGGCGGAACGGCCCATCCGCACCAGCCTCCAGCCCCGGCTCCGCGCCCGGCTCGCCGGTCGTCCGGATCGCGACCTCGATCCGCTGCCCCGGACGCGGCCGCAGGCCCAGGTCCTCGGTCGTGAACTCATAGGCGAACTCCACCGGCTCTCCGGCCACGTTCGTGAAGAAGAGCCCGACCCGGCCGTCGCGCGCGCGCCAGGCCGACCGCTGGATGGCGTCCATCTCCACGTAGTCCCTCGTCTTCGACGCCCACTGCGTCTCGACCGTCGGAATGTCGCCCTCCAACTCCGGCGGTCCCAGCATCTCTCCGAAGGCCATGAAGTCGCGGTAATCGCGCCGCATCTCCGCCAGGCTCTTCAGGTAGGCCAGCAGCTCGGCGTTCTCGGGTTCCAGCAGCGTCTCGCGGCTGATGCGCCCCATCATCGAGCCGAAGGCGAAGGCCTGGCCGTGCTCCATCCTGAAGGCGGTCGGGTTGCCCGTCTCACCGGAGCGCCCGAAGGTCTGCGTGTATCCGCCGTAGATGGCCGAGTACAGCGGCACCTGGTTCGCGCCCACCAGGTTGCACATCAGGTGGCCGTCAAGCTGCGCGATGTACGGCTCCGCGTGGCTCTCGGTGGTCATTATGAACTCGGGGTCAATGGCGTGGGCCGCGGTGCGCAGCTCCTCAAGCAGCACATCGTACCCGCGCGACCAGAAGTCCCCGCCGCCGAGCGGATGGCCGTGGTCGGGACTGAAGCACAGCTGCGGGCCCGCCGCCCCGATCTGATCCAGGTAGAGGCCCTTGACGCCGTACTCGTCCACGAGGCGAACCGCGATCTCGCGCATCTTCCGCTGCCAGAGCTGTGAATGCGGGCACATAACCGCGTGCTCCTGCTTGCTCCAGCGCTCGATGTAGAGGGAGCCATCGGTTTGCAGACACGCGCCCGAGTGCCCGTTCTCCTCCTCCCAGCTCTTCGTGTCGGTGTCCCAGATGTGCCCGTTGATGTAGGGCATAATGTGCACGCCGACCGACTGAGCCTCCGCGACCGCCTCTTTGAAGCCGGGCTTGACCGGGAAGTACTCGGGGTAGTCGTTGTCGAAGGGTATCTGATGCCAGGTGTACCAGTGGCAGACCGCCGGCATACCGAAGGCGGCCTGAAGCTTCTTCATCCTGGAGGCCACGTCGGCGGGGTCGCCCGTGGGCCGGAAGCACAGCGAGCAGTCCTTCCACCACTGCGGCATATCCTCGCGGTCCCCGATAGGGCCGCGCCGGCACCAGAACTGCTTCGTCGCCCAGGCGCGGTAGATCTTGGCCGCCTCGAACCAGTCACCCCGGTAGGCCCCGATGATGAAGTCGTAGCCCAGGTCGCGCTCCGGCTTGAGCACGCCCATGTCGCTGGGGAAGGTGTTCAGCTCATACTTCACGCAGTCGGTGCCCTCGGCGACCATGGACAGCTCCTTCACCCCGGCGCTGCCATCGTGTGCGCCCAGGTAGAGGCCGGACTGTCCGCGCCAGTAGCAGACGAGCTGCCCGAAGCATCCGCCGCTGGGGTAGGTGCCTCGATAGTCGGAGCCGGTTAGCGGGACCTCGTAGACCGTGCCCCACTTGCGCGGGACGCAGACATGCCCGCGCGGGCCGATGGGCCCGATCCGCGGGAAGTGCATCTCCCACAGGCCGTAGCCCTCGGTCCGGTTCTTCAGGCGCAAGCGCCAGCGGGTGAGGCTGGAATCGTTAGCGGCGCTCACAGTTACGGTCACGTCCACTGCCTCGTCGGCATCACCAACCGAGCAACCCTCCCACGTCATCTCAAGTGATGCCCTACCGTCCTCCTCGTGGCACTCCCACCTGGTCGCCGTGGCATCGCCCGGCGCCACCCTCGCCAGCTCGTTGGTCTCGACGTTCCTGAAGACGAGGCTCCAGAGATGGTTCATCTCATCTGCCGCCGCGAGGAAGCCCGTGCGCTGGTCAACCTGGGCAATCTGCGCCAGGCCCATTCCCTCGTCCGTCCGCCTGAGCCGCAGCACAATGCCGTCGCCAGCCAGCACCACGGTCTCGTCGTCGGCGTAGGCCCGTGGCGACAGAGGCGGGGAACCGACAGTCGCGGCGAGGATCTCAGCATTGCGGCGAACGCCGCCGGCCTCGACCAGAAGCCGGTGCCACTCGTCAAGCCTGGTGAGGGATTCGCCCGCGCGCTCGGCACTGTCCGTCAACCACAGTCCCACCGCGACCAGCCTCCGCACCGCGTGGCGTAGCTCCCTCCCCCGGATGTGACTCGCCATCTCTTCCAGGTCCCCTCGCAGGCGAACCGGCTCATCCACGAGCGATGTCGTGTGCGGCAGCTCGACGCGCGTCTCCCACCCCCCGCGCAGGCGCTCGATACGGCCGGCCAACTCCTCAGCCGAGCCCCCGGACGGGCCGAGGTAGAGGGTGGCCTTGAATCCCGCCGAGGCGGGATCGCCGCCGTCGAAGCGCCGCCAGGGTCCGTGCACGTACACGTAGTTCCCCGGGACGTTGGCGTGAATCCCGTAGAGCGCGGGGCCAATGAGCGCAAGCGCGTCGCGTTCGTTGAACACCGCGCCCCAGCTCTTGCCGCGCAGCGAGTGCGTCTTCTTCTCGGCCACGAGTTCCCAGTTCTCCAGCGGAGGCGACGCCGCAAGCCGATTGAAGAAAATCGGCTCGGGGGACATCTCAAAGGCGTGCATCTCGCCCCACGTCGGGCCATCCTGCTGGCGCACCTGCGCGATCATCTCGACGGTCGGGCTGGAAGTGCTGTACGCGAAAGTGTAGGTGGCTTGCGGCTCACCCGGAGCGGCCTTGCCGTTGCCGTCACAGTAGCGGGCGGTCGTGCGCACGATCACCATCACCGGGCCGCTGCTGAGCACATCCACCCGCGGGCCCCGGTCCAAGCGCAGAGAGAACCTCCCAAGCTCCTTGTCGTAAAGCCGGTCGTTCATCCGCAGAGGCAGCATGCGTCCGGCTTCGCCGCCGAAGTTCACGTCGGCCAACATTCCCCCGGCAGCGAGGGGATGATGAGCCAGGAAGTGCGGCGTTTTGACCACGATCTCCTGGTCGGTGCGATCAACGGTGATCCCCTCGGCGAGCCGGGCCTGCCGAGGCAGACCCAGGGTGACCTGGTAGCGCCGCACCGTGCCGACCGGGTGCTGCCCGGCAATCAGCCAGTACACCGTGCCGCGCACGGCGTTGCCCTCATCGTCGAGCTCCAGGTCGGTCTGGCTCAGCGCGCTCTCGCCGGTTTCGAGGTCCACCACCCGCGCATCCCACTCGCCCGGCGGCAGCTCCACGTCCAGGAACTTGCGCATCTGCACGAAGTCCATCGGCACCTGCGCTACTTGATCGCGGCACTCGCCGCGGGCCGTCAGCTCCACGTCGAAAGTCACCGGCTGCGCTTGCGCTCCGACGCCAGCCGCCAGCACAGCCGCGGCAAAGATCACAGTCTCCCAGGCGCTCACGGTCATCTCCATCCACTCCCGTCCTGCAACGCGTGCTCACACGCCCCGAGACCGCTTGACGTGCGGCGGATCTCTTCGCCCTGGCGCCGAGTAATCCTCTCCCCTCCCCTCCCCGCCAGCGGAGCGCTTGCGCTCCGATTCGCAGGGCAAGCCCTGCGCTGCGGGAGGGGATTCGCAGAGCACTTCTCCGCCGACCTGTCCCCCGTAGTTTTGGCGAAGGCGGAAGCCCTGCGCTGGGAAGGGAGTGCTACCTCCACGCGCGGTTCCCATCCCGCCCAGGCGGGATTGCGCTCCACTCTTCCGCCCCTGTGAAAAAACCTGCGCAAGGCATAGAGGATATCTCGCACCTGTGGCGTATACTAGGACAGCTATCAGCTATTGGCTCTTAGCTGCAAGCTATTGGCTCTTAGCTGCAAGCTATTGGCTGATAGCTGAGAGCTAATAGCTGACACATTGACGGGAGGCACGAGCGATGGGACGAAGCAGGAGGATGCCTCTGTGCAGCTGCGCGCTGGCCGTGATGGCACTAATGCTCGCCGTGCAGGCGGCCGATGCCGTGGCGCCGAGGGTGACCGCGACGACACCGGCCCCGGATGCGACGCTCAACGTTGCTCCCACGGAGATCGTCGCCCACTTCGACCAGCAGATCACTCCCGGCGACGTCAATCGGAACACCTTCATTCTGCTGCGCAGCGGCGGTGACGGCCAGTTCGGGAACGGCAATGACGTGCAGATAACCCCCGTCAATCCGCCGGCGCTGACCGCGCCCGCCGTCGCGACCTTCGACCTGACGGGCGAGAGCCTGCCCGACGACCTCTATGGCGTGTCCCTGATCGCGGCCGGACCTCCCGGCGCGGGCTACGCCCTGCTCTTCGATGGGCACGACGACTACGTCGAGATGCCCATCATCGGTCCGCCGGACTACTACAAGGTTGACCACATGACCCTGGAGGCGTGGGTCTACCTTAACTCCGCCACCAACCCGATGGTGGCGGCGGGCCGGGGGGACGACTACAACCTGGGCGTGATGAACGGGTGCATCTGGGCGAGGTTCGAGTCGCCCTGCGGTGAGTGGATCGAGCTGACCGACGACACCCCCCTCCCTGTCGGCGACTGGGTCCACCTGGCGATGACCTACGATCGCGTAGCGTTGAGGCTCTACGTGAACGGGACGGAGGTCGCGAACCTGCCGTGGACTCAGGCGATCTCCTACTGCTGGGGCGACTGGGCATTCTTCATTGGCCGCCAGGACAGCCACAGCCCCGAGGCAGGCGGCCCCAGGTTCTTCGACGGTGTCGTGGACTCGGTCCGGCTCTGGAACGTGGCCCACGACCAGGCGGCGCTCAGGAGCGATATGTACCGCCAGCTCACGGGCGCTGAGGCGGGCCTGGTGGGCATCTGGAACCTGGACGATGGGGCGGGCGACTATGCCTCAGATCTTACGCCCACGGCCAACCACGGCCGCCTGGGGGTAGCCATCGGGATGGACAGCGCGGACCCAACCTGGGTGGACTCGACAGCACCCATCGGCGGCATCACCAACCTGGCCGGCGAGATCCTCGACGGCGAGTTCACCGGCACCTTCCCATCGGGCGATGGCCTGGAGGGCGGGAACTTCTACTCCACCTTCCTCCTCGACACCACCGGCCCCACGGTCACCGCGGCCAACTTCGTGGACTTCACCCACGTTGACGTCGTCTTCAGCGAAGAGCTGGAGCCAACCACCGCGCAGACCGCGTCCAACTACACGATCACCAGCAGCCCGGCCGTGCTGGCGGCGGCCCTGGACAGCGACGGGCACACCGTGCACCTCGCCACCGAGCAGCAGGTGGATAGCACGACCCACACCGTCACCGTCGCCAACGTCACCGACCTGGCGGGCAATCCCGTGGTGGCCGGCGTCGGGGACACCGGGCAGTGGACTACGCCCGCAGTCCCGCCGCAGGTGCTCTCGGCGACCTTCGTGGACTGGACGCACGTGGACGTGGAGTTCTCGGAGCCCGTCCAGCAGACAGAGGCCGAGGGCGCCGCCAACTACACGATCACGGACAGCCCCCAGGTGCTGAGCGCCGTGCTCGATCCCAACGCCACTACCATCCACCTGGAGACGGAAATGCAGGAGGAGTACACCACCTACACGGTCACGGTCAGGAATGTCAGAGACCTGGCCGGCAATGCGATAGTCCCCGGCACCGGCGATACGGCACAGTGGTACACCGGGCGGCGCTGCAAGCTCGCCTGGCTGGGGGTCGGGGCCTTCGAGCAGGATGGCGTTGACCCGGATCGGCGCGAGGACCTCGGCTGGTTCACCTGGAAGATCAACTACTTCGGCCGCGCGCCCGTGTACGTGCGATTGCGCATCTACCGCGCCGGCGAGGAGATCCCCGGTAGCCCGTACGGTATGCACCCGGGGATGGGCGATCCCGCGACCGGGCAGACCTTCTGGTTCCGGCGGCAACTCTGCAAAGGCGCGTACACCTACCGCTTCGTCGCCTACGATGGCCTGAGCTCGGCTGCCAGTGAACCGACGCAACACCAGCCACTCGGGGTGGGCAACCTCCCGCCACGGCTGGAGTGGGTCGCCGCCGAGGGCTATGATGACAACGGCGTGGAGCCGGAGGGACACAACCCGCCGGGCACCGGCTTCACCTGGCAGGTGAGATACGTGGACCGGGAGGGCGATCCGCCCGCCTTCGTCCTGCTGCACATCGCCCGCCTGGTGGAGGCTGAGAACGGGGACAAGGAACTCGTCGAAGAGCCGGTCCACGGCAGCCCCTTTGAGATGACCACCGAGGACACAGACTACGTTGAGGGCGCGGTGTTCTCGTACACGCGCAAGCTCTGGGATGAGGGCCGCTACGCCTGCTGGTTCTCCGCACGGGAGGAGCTCCCGCCGGGGATGACGCCCCAGGACGCCTACGGGATCCCGACCTGGTGGCATCACCGCGGGCTGCGCGTGCTCGACGCGCCGCCGCAGTTGAGCTGGGCGCCAGGCGAGGGCTTCGGCGATCAGGACGCGCCCGATGGGCTCGACCCCGACAGCGGCCCGGCCCGCAGCTTCTTCACCCTCAAGGTGGCCTACGACGACCCGGAGGGCGTAGCGGCCAGCTACGTCCGCCTGCACCTGCTCAAGGGCCAAGCGGGTGAGTTCTCGGAGGTCGCAGGCAGCCCCTACGAAATGAGCACCGACGCGACCGACTTCTCCCAGCCAGCTGCCTATCAGGTGCAGGTGTACATCCCCGACCTGGGCTACTACCGCTACTACTTCTCCGCCTCGGACGGCGAGAAGGATGCCGTCGGCGAGCCGACCTGGCATCGCATGAGAGGGCCCCAAGTCGGCGTCGCTGCTCCTGCCGTCGCCTCCGTCACCTGCGCGGCGGCCCGAACCGGCGCGGAGCTGGTCATCACACTCTCCGCCGAGGCCTCTGTTACCGCCGAGGTCCTCAACATCGCCGGCCGGCCGGTGAAGCTGCTGGTCAGCGACCGGCTGATGCCAGCGGGGGCCAACGTGCTGCCCTGGCAGGGGCGCTCCACCTCAGGGGCTCTTGTGCCCTCCGGGGTCTACCTGCTGCGCGTGCGCGCGCGGGACGATGCCGGCGGAGTATCACAGGCCCTCGCAAGCGTGCACATCACGCGCTAGAGCGGGAGATGGAGGGGCCGAATGGGGAGGCGGACGCGAAGCGGCGGTGCGGTGGGTGGAGTTGCGTAGCAACTCCCAAGAGACCGCGAAGCGGCGGTGCGGT
>CBFDBV010000023.1:0-22062 GCA_965603135.1 uncultured bacterium | reverse complement strand
CCGGACCTCACGCTCGTGGGCAACATCAACTCGCACACGACGCACCTGGGCACTCATGAGGAGATCATCGAGGAGACGCTGTCATGCCTGGAGGAGGCGAAGCGGAGCGGAGGCATCATCGTCGGCGTCTCCAACTACTTCGTGCCGGGCACGCCCATCGAGAACGTGGAGGCAATCCTCGAGACAATCAGCGAGTACCGCAGCTAACGGCAAGGCAGACCGCAGAGACGCAGAGAACGACAGGCAAAGGGCGGGCGAGTGCGGCCGCGCGCGGGCTTCGATCGGCCCGCACAACGTTCGCATGGTGCTGGTCAAAGCCAGGGGCTAGCTTGAGGCACGGGGCGCGGAGGCGAGGACGTCAGTATTCGTCCAAGGGAGGGGCGAGATATGCTGAATGTGAAACGACAGATGATGTTGGCGCTCGGCCTGGTCGTCGTGGGCCTGAGCCAAGCCACGGCCGGCGACCAGATCGTGGAGGTCGGCTCGGTGGAGATGCTCGTGAGCGAGACGGGCGTGCTGCGGCAGATTTGCGTCGAGGGACGGGAGATGATGCGGCAGTTCCATCTGGTGGCGTCATGCCGGGACGAGTCGATCGAGGGCGACAGGCGGCTGTGGCAGTATCGCCACGACGTCGCCGAGCCGGGAGTCACGATCACCCGGGACCCCGAGCGCGGCGTTGTGGTCATCGAGCGCCAGGGCGTGCTGGCCTACGGGGGCGAAGAGGCCGACAAGACCGTGGCCTACCACCAGCGCGTCGAGGCGTCAGTGGACGGCACGCTCGCGTGTCACTACGAGGTGGAGATCGTGCGCGCGCTTCAGTGGGGGCCGAAGCCGGTGAGTGTGGCGGCGGACATTCCAATCGGGCTGGCGGGTGGCCGGCTGTGCCAGCTGAATCACTCGGCCCCGCGGCTTGTGCCTGCCGAGTGGAGCAAAGAGGATGAGGTCGGGGGAGGCTTCTCGCTGTTTCAGCTCGACGCGCCCGGCGGGCGCACGCTCGACGTCGTGGCCGGCCCCAACGAGAGCGGCTCGCTATCCGATGCCCGAGCCTGGGGGAACTACCCCCATCTCTACGTATCTGTCAGCAAGAAAGACCCCTGGTTCGAGGGCGCCAAGCCCATCGCGAAGGGCACGAAGTGGGAGATCAACTTCACGCTTCGCCTCCCGATCGGCGCGGCCCCAAGCGCGGGCGCCCAGCCGGGGCGTGTATTGCTCAGCGACGACTTCGACCGCGAGGCGCTCGGCGACGCGTGGCAACCAGGGCAGATGGCCGAGAGCGCGCTCGACGCCTACAACGTGGTCGAGGTGGAGGGCGCGAAGCGCGCCGTCGCCTGCATCGCAGATCAGGCGCTCGACCTGCTCCACGCGGGAAAGCCGGGCAGTTGCTCCATCCGCTCGGTCGCGCACGACATCCCCTGCCGATGCACGATCGAGTACGACTTCACGCTAAAGGCCGACGATGCCATCGGCCGCACGCGCCACTCGGTCTATCTGCGCAGCAACTCGGACCCCGGCACCTGCTTATGCCTGCACGTTGACACCGCCAAGCAGTGGTGGTTCTTCGAGTTCAAAGACCACGGCAAATGGCAGGGCGAGAGGTTGTTCTATTACCCCTTCCGCTACGCCCTGCCGGGTCGGGACGCCACCTTCCATGTGCAGATCGAGTCCTACGGCGACGGCACACTGGAGGCGTGGCTGAGCGGCGGCGGCATTCCCAGCACCAGCATGCCCCAGGCGGTCAACTCCATCCGCTCGTGGACACCCTTCGACGACGGCGAGCTGTTCTTCGTCTGCTCGCATCGCGGCGAGGACACGCGGTGCCACAGCCAGTGGGACAACATACGCGTGAGCACGCTGGCGCCGTGGCCCACGATCAATGAGCTGTACTACCGCAACCAGCTCCTCGTCGAGTTCGCGCACTATCGCTTCGCGCCCGAGGGCTCGTCGGTGAGCGTCGAGCTGCGTCGCAAGGGCGAGGAGGAGGTGCTTGCCTCCGGTGAGGTCAAGCCGCTGGCGGCGGCCGACAGCAAGCTGCTGCTGGACGTGTCGGAGCTGCCGCGCGCCACGTACCAGGTCGCGGCGACGTTGCTCGACCAGGGCGGAGAGCGGCTGAGCGAGTCTGTGGTGGAGTGGATCAAGGTCCGCGATCCCGACCTCAAGCTCGAGGATATGAAGGTCGGCATAGACGCGGACAACAACATCGTGGTGGATGGCAAGCCGTTCTTCCCCATCGCGCTTTACTGCGTGTCTCTGGAGGGCGCGCAGCGCTGGGATGTGCCGAACGAACTGTTCGCGGAACTCAAGGCCGCGGGCTTCAACACAGTGCAGAACTACTCTCTCGGCGCCTGGCAACTGACGCCGGAGCGCTTCGACGAGTTCGTCATTCCCTGGCTCGACGGCGCCGCCGAGCACGGGCTGAAGGTGTACTTCGACGTGGAGGGGCCCGAGGGCCACGTGCGACGAGGGCGGGGCGAGATCCGAAACCTGGATGATCCGCTGGTCGCCGACTACGACGCGCCACCCGAGGTGGTGTGGCGCGTGCAGAAGGTGATGAACCATCCAGCGCTGCTGTGCTGGTACACCGCGGATGAGCCGATATGCCACGGTCGAGCGATCGAAGACCTCCGGCGCCAGAACCGGATGATCAAGCTGGTTGATCCCCACCATCCCACGGTCATCGCGACCTGCCCCGGTGGCGAGCACTGCGGCGGATACCGCAAGTGCTGCCAGGGGGTGGACATCCTTGCGACGGATCACTATCCGCTCTTCGGGGGCGAGCCCGCCCACGCATGGCGACGGACCGCGCTCAAGGGCGAACACGCGGCGCAGGGGCTCCAGGCACTTTGGGCCATCCCGCAGTGCTACAATCGGGGCGGGCATGAGATGACGGAGGCGGAGATCCGGCTCGAGACCTACCTCCCCATCGTGCACGGCGCCAGGGGGGTGGTGTGGTGGGCGTGCCACTACTGCAAACGCGACTGCCCGCGCTGCTGGGAGGCGACCAAGCGCCTGGCCGGCGAGCTGGACCGCATCAGCCCGATTCTGCTCGACAAGGACTCCGAGCAGACGGTGAAGCTCGACCCCGCCGACGCGCCGATTGACACGCTGCTCAAGCAGCACGACGGCAAGCGCTACCTCCTCGCGGTGAACCATTCGCCCGAGCCGGTGAGCAAGGTGAGCTTCCACCTGCCCGACGTGCAGGCCTGCAAGTCGCACTTCGACGGCTCGGTCTTCACGGTGAGCGAGGGGACGTCGTTCGGCGACGACTTCGACGCGTACGAGGTGCAGATGTACGAGCTCCGCTGAGCGCACCGAAGGGGCTCGCACGTGACAGTTACCCACGAACGATGTCTCCCGCCTGTTTGCGAGCACAGCAGGAGTTCTGAGGAACGGCACTAGCGCGACCCACAAGCACGGAGCCGCACAATGTACGACAGAGAAGCCCGTGAGGCCAGGCGCTTTGAGCTGCTGCGCTGTCGTGCCTCGAGCCTCGAGGATACCATCCCCCGAGGCGAGCGGCTGCGCCTGGTGACCGAGTACTACGAAGGCAGCGATCCCGCTGAAGTGGGAGAGCCCCTGCGGCGGGCCCGCGCCTGCGTCCACTTCATGCGTCACCACGAACTGCGCCTCTTCCCCGGGGACCGACTGGCCGGGATGCCGCAGCGCTACGTGCTCTGCCACCAGGGCCTCAACCAGCTCGATATGGACTGGGCGATGGGCGTGGACTACCCCGAGCGTAACGGCGGCAATTTCCCCGCCCGCGATAAGGTGCCGCAGGAGCTGGAGCCCGACCTCCAGTACTGGCAGGACCGCGGTCCGCCCGGCAGCCGTCCGCCTGTCACTGAAGAGACCCGGCGCGCTCAGCAGCGCGGCGTCATCAGCGCCAGCGGGCAGATCTCAGGGCACCAGGTGCCGGGCTTTCGCAAGGTGTTCCGGCTCGGTCTGAGAGGCATCATCGAGGAGGCCTGCGGCCAGCTCGACGGCGCGTCGCAGGGTGAGCGCCTCTGGCTGGAGGCCGTCATCGAATCCTGCCAGGGAGTCATTGAGTGGGCGAACCGTTGCGCGGACCTGGCACAGCGGATGGCTGGCGATCATGCTGAGTGGCGCGACGACTTCCTGGCGATGGCCGAGCGGTGCCGGCGCGTGCCCGCCGACCCCCCTGAGGACTTCCACGACGCGGTGCAGGCGCTCTGGTTCATCCACCGGGCGACAGAGATGGAGCAGGGCGACTCCACCGTCGCCAACTCGCTGGGGCGCATTGACCAGTACCTGTGGCCCCTCTACCAGCGCGACCTGGCCCAGGGCCGCATCACCGCGCTTCAGGCCCAGTCGCTGCTGGCCGAGCTGTATCTGAAGCTGGTGCGCGTCTACGCAGATCAGCACACCCTGGTCGGCGGCGTGGACGCCCACGGAGCAGACGCCACCAACGAGCTGTCCTACTTGATCCTGGAGGTGGCGAGGCACGAGCGCCGCCTGGTTGCCCTCGGCGCACGCGTGCACGCCAACACTGAGCCGCGCTTCTGGCGCGAGTGCGCCGAACTCTCGAAGCTGAGCCTGGGCTTCAGCCTGTTCGGCGACGAGACGACCATCCCCGCGCTCGTCGCACACGGCTTCCCCATCGAGCGGGCGCGAGAGTACGCCGTGGTCGGGTGCGTGGAGCACGTGGTGCCGGAGGTGCAAGCGCCGCGCACTGTCGGGCACATGCTCAATATGCCCAAGTGCCTGGAGCTGGCGCTGAACCAGGGCCGGTGCCGCCTGAGCGGCGAGCAGCTCGGCCCCGAGAGCGCGCCGCCGACCGAGATGGGCGACTTCGAGGACCTGTGGGCAGCCTACGCGGCACAGGTGGCGCACTTCACAGGCGTGGCCTGCGAGCTGACGAACCTGGGCACCGCCCGCCAGGCCCAGGCCCTTCAACTGCCGCTGCTGTCGGCGACCTTCGAGGACCCCATCGCCGCGCGCTGCGACCTGACGGCCGGCGGCGCGCGTTACAACCACGTCGGCGTGCAGTTCGTGGGCCTCGCCACGACCGCGGACAGCCTCGCCGCCATCAAGACCCTCGTCTACGACGAACGAGCCCTGGAGATGGCTGCGCTGCTCGAGGCGCTGGCGCGCGACTTCGAGGGCGCCGAACAGGTCAGGCAGATGCTGCTGCACCGCGCGCCGAAGTGGGGCAACAACGAACCGCGCGCCGATCAGATGGCCGCGCGGCTGGTCGAGCTTCACTGCGCGGAGCTGGCGAAGCACCGTACGCACTTCGAAGATCGCTTCCTGCCGCTGATGCTGGGCAGCACGACCGCGTCCGTGCGCGGGCTCGGTCGCGTGACCGCCACCACGCCCGACGGCCGCCACGCGCGGGAGTCCTTCGTCACCGGCTTCTTCCCCCAGCACGGCCGGGATGTCCGTGGGCCCTCGGCATCCGTCCAGTCCGTGGCCGCCGCGCCGCAGGAGAAGATGGCGGGGGGCCTGTCCTACATCCTGGAGCTTCACCCGACCGCGTTCAGCGGCCCCGAGGGCACCGAGAAGCTGGCGGCCCTGCTGAGAAGCTACTTCGACCTCGGCGGGATGAACCTGGCGGTCAACGTGCTGGGGCCCGAAGTGCTGCGCGAGGCACAGAGGGACCCGGAGCAGCACCGCAGCCTGTCAGTGCGGCTGTTCGGATACAGCGAGTACTTCGTCAACCTGGACGTGGACATGCAGGAGTTCATCATCGAGCGTACGGCAGCGGCGAGTGGCGAGTGGTGAGTTGCGAGTTGCGAGTGAACGACTTACGGCAAACCGCAGAGAACACAGAGAAGGCAGAGAACGCAGAGAACGACCAACAGGGGACGACGTACGGCGGAGGCTGGAGGTGTTGGCCGTTAGTCGGATGTCGGAAGTCGGATGTCGGAAGTCGGATGTCGGTTGTCGGAGGACGGAGGCATCTTGCGGACGAGGTAGAGGGTCGGATGCAGGCCGGAGACGCTCAGAGGATAGTGCTCCTCCAGCTCCAGCCATGAGTGCCTCGCAATGAGGTCGGTGATGAGGCGCTTCTCCTGGGTGAGGAGCGCCGCCACCCCGCCCGGCCTGAGCACGCTCGCCAGGTGGCGCATGAAGGCTGGGTAGAGATGCCGGTTGCGGGCGTGTGAGCCGATGCGGCGGCCCCAGGGCAAGTTGCAGGCGATCTTGTCCACACAATCGCGGGCGAGAGGGAGCTTGCGCGCATCCCAGCGCACCAGCGTTGCCCTGACGCCCTGCGCGCTCAGGTTCTGACGGGCCAGGTGCAGAGGGTCCTCGAAGAGGTCGCCCCCGACCAGCAGTCCCGCCCTGGCGGGATCAAAGCGCGCGCGCTCGATCAGGATCGTGCCCGCGCCGCACATCGGGTCAACGAAAACCTCGCCCGCGGTCGGCCGGCAGAGACGGCACATCGCGTGGGCGACGGTGGGATTGAGCGAGGCGACCCCGTGGGCGACGCGGGCGCGTCTGTGCAGCGCCTCGGGCGAGAGACGCAGCCCGACCAGCGCTACGTCCTGAGTCACATACACGCGCACGTCGAGGTCGTAGCCCTCCAGGTCCACCTTCCACCCGTAGCGCTCGACCACGCCGGCGCCCGCAGCCGCCGCCACCTGTTGAGAGATGAAAGCGTGCTCGCCGGCGCGAGCCGCCGTGATGCGGAAGCTCGGCCGGGCGAGAGCACCGTGCAGAGACCTGTGCAGCGCGAGAGCCGGGCCCAGGTCAAGCTCGGCCATCGCCGACTCGATGTGCCGCAGGCCGTCCTCGGTTGGCTCGATCCCCTCAATCTGCCCCACGTAGCCGAAGATATTCTCGACCGTCATCAGGCCCAGCGTGTCCGAGGGATCGCCGGCGTGCGCGAAGAACGCGCGGCCGCGAAGCAGGCCCAGCACTCGCGCGCCAGGGAGCCTCTCTGCCAGCTCGTCCGCGACGACAGGCTCCAGGCCGGCGATGAGGCTCGCGAAGTACACGGCCGTGGCCCCGACTTCGGGCAGCGCAATCGGAGGCTCCTGCAGCTTCATCAAGAGCGATCCCTCTGGGTCCAGGCGCTGAGCCGGCTGCGCAGCTCCGCCAGCCGGTCGGTTGCGATGGCCTCGCGCAGGCGGCTCATCAGGTCCGCGTAGAAGCGCAAGTTGTGCAGGCTGAGCAGTCGCCAGGCGAGCGACTCCCTGGCCTTGGAGAGGTGGCGGAGGTAGGCGCGCGAGAAGTCGCGGCAACACGGACACTCGCAGCCCTCCTCCAGCGGGCGCGGATCGGTCGCGTGCTCGGCATTCAGGATGTGCAGCGGCCCGTTCCAGGTCATAACGCTGCCGTGGCGAGCGTTGCGCGTGGGTAGGACACAATCGAACAGGTCCACGCCCTCGGCCGCGCAGTCCACGAGGTCGCGGGGGGTGCCCACGCCCATCAGATGCACCGGGGCGTCGGTGGGCAGGGCGCTCATCGCCGCGCGCAGGGCCTCCAGCATCTCCTCGCGACTCTCCCCCACCGACAGCCCGCCGATCGCGTAGCCGGGGAAGCCTAGCTTCGCGGTCTCGACCGCGCTCAGCTCGCGCAGGTCGGGATAGACGCCGCCCTGGATGATGCCGAAGAGCGCCTGACCCTCGCGTCCGTGGGCCGCCCGGCAGCGCTCGGCCCAGCGCAGCGTGCGCTCGAGAGAGCGCTGCACGTACTCGCGCTCCGCCGGATACGGGCAGCATTCGTCAAGGGGCATCGCAATATCCGCGCCCAGGCGGTCCTGAATCTCGACGGACAGCTCGGGCGTGAACAGTATCTCGGAGCCGTCCACCGGGGAGCGGAAGCTGACGCCCTCCTCTCTGATGTCACGCGGCCGGGCGAGGGAGAAGACCTGGAAGCCGCCGCTATCAGTGAGGAGGGGCCGCGGCCAGCTCATAAAGCGGTGCAGGCCGCCGCACGCCTCGATCGCGTCCAGACCGGGCTGGAGGAAGAGATGGTAGGCGTTGCCCACCAGCATCTGCACGCCGACCTCGGCGACTTCCCCCGGGCCACACGCGCGCACCGCGGCCAGGCTGGCGCAAGGCATAAAGGCCGGCGTGGAGACAGAGCCGGTGGCAAGGCGAAGCTCGCCTACGCGGGCGCGGGAGGTCGGGGACTGCGCTGTGATCTCGAAGTTCATGGGCGGCGTTCGCTCGAGGTCAGTGAATGAACATGCAGTCGCCGTAGCTGAAGAAGCGGTAGCCGGCGCGAACGGCCTCTTCGTAGGCCGCCAGGATGCGCTCGCGACCGGCAAAGGCGGATACCATCATCAGCAGCGTCGAACGCGGCAGGTGGAAGTTGGTGAGCATCGCCTCGACCGCGCGAAAACGATAGCCGGGATAGATGAACAACTCGGTGCGCCCTTCGCCGGGGCAGATGGCCCCCTGGGGGTCGGCGGCAGTCTCCAGCGCGCGCGAGACCGTGGTGCCCACGGCCACCAGCCTGCCGGTGCGGGCGTTGATGAGGTCGGCCAGCTCCTCGGATATGCGATAGTGCTCGGCGTGCATCGTGTGATCCTCGACGCGGTCGGTGCGGACCGGCTGAAAGGTGCCCAGCCCCACGTGCAGCGTCAGGCGCCCGAGCTGCACGCCGCGCGCCGCCAGGGCGTCGAGAACCTGCTCGGTGAAGTGCAGGCCGGCGGTGGGAGCGGCGACGGCGCCAGGCTCGTGGGCGTAGATGGTCTGATAGCGCTCGCGGTCTTCCGGCTCGGCCTCGCGACGGATGTACGGCGGCAAGGGCGGGCGACCTATCTCGTCCAGCAGCGGAAGCAGCGCGCCCTCGTGCTCCAGCTCGACCAGTCTGACGCCATCCTCTTCGACCGCGAGGACGGTCGCCCGCAGGCGGCCGCCCCCGAACTCGGCCACGACCGCCTCCTGCATCCGACGAGCCGGACGGGCCAGCGCCCGCCACCGGGTCGCTCCCATCGCCTCGAGGAGCAGCAACTCCACCTCACCACCCGTCTCTCGGTAGCCCTTGAGGCGCGCCGGGATCACGCGCGTGTCGTTCAGCACGAGAACATCACCCGCGTGCAGCAGCTCCGCGATCTCCGAGAAGCGGCGGTGGCGCAGCTCACCGGTGCCGCGGCGCAACTCCAGCAGCCGGGAGGCATCGCGCTGCTCGGCGGGGTACTGCGCGATTCGGTCCGGCGGCAGATGGTAGTCGAACAAGTCAACGCGCAAGGCTGACACCGCGGGGTCTTTCGCTGAGGCGCGAAGGCAAACCTCCCGCCTCCGGCGGGGGGCAGGGAGGTGCGGTGCGCGGCAGGGGGAACTCCCTTCGCCGCAGGGCGAGCTGCACGACGGAACACCAACAGGAGGTCAGAGATGGCCGCACAACTTCTCGCGGGCGCAGCGAAGAGCGTGATAACACCCCCGGTGGGCGTGGACCTGAGCGGGTTCGGCGGGCGAAGCGCTCCCTCGCAGGCCGTGCACGACGACCTTCACGCCGCAGCGCTATGTCTCGAGGCGGGGGAGGCGCTGCTTCTGATCACCGCCGATCTGATAGGGCTTGACAGCGACAGCGTCGCGGAGGTGCGCCAGAGGATCGCCGCACGCACCGAGGTCCCGGCGGGCAATGTGATGATCACCTGCTCGCACACACACTCGGGGCCGGCGACGCCGGCTCTGCCGTTCCTGGGGCAGCCTGACCCGGATTGCATGGAGGACCTCAAGGGCAAGCTGGCGGAGGTCGGCATCCAGGCGTGGGAGCGCCGGGCGCCGGCAAGCTGGGGCGCGGCCCGCGAAGAGGTGCTGGTGGGCATCAACCGGCGCGAGCGAAGGAGCGGCGAGATCGTGCTTGGGCGTAATGAGGCGGGGACGACGGCTCCCTACGTTGACGTGCTGCGGGTGGACGACGAATCGGGCGCGCCGATGGCCATCTGGATGTGCCATCCCGCGCACGGCGTCACGCTCGGCAGTCAGAACCTGCTGCTCAGCGCGGACTGGCCCGGATACGCCCAGCGAGCGGTGGAGCGCACCCATCCGGGCTCGGTGGCCCTCTTTGCGCAGGGCTGCTGCGGAAACATCAACAGCGACCCGAGCGGCAGCACCTTCGAAGTGGCTGAGGAGCAGGGGGAGAGGTTCGCCCGGGCGGTGCAGAAGGCGGCCGAGGCTCTTGACCCGGGGCCGTCTGCCGAGGTGTCAGTCACGAGCGAAGTGCTGGGGCTGCCGCTCTTCGACCCGCCGCCGCCCGAGGAAGCCCGTGCCACGCTGGCGCAGCTCAGGGCCGACCGCGAGGAGAAGTGGGAAAACGCCAACTACGGCGGGCGTATCCTGCTGGATGGGCTCGTGGGATGGGGCGAGCGAGTACTGGAGCTGGCGGAGGCGGGAGCCACCGGCCTGACAGTGGACTTCGAGGTGCAGGCGGCGCGCATCGGCGACTTCGGCATCGTCGGCCTGCCGGGGGAGGTGTTTGTCGAGTACGCCCTGCAGATTGACCGCGCTTCCCCGTGCCGGCTCACGGCGGTTGCGGCCTACACCAACGGGATGGTCGGCTACGTGCCGACCGCCGAGGCCTACCCGGCAGGTGGCTACGAGGTGGAGACGGCCATCCGGTACTACGGCACCACGATGCCAAAGCCTGAGTGCGAACAGATCGTCGTGGGCAGCGCCGGTGGTCTGCTCGAGCGCCTGTGCCCGGCGCGTGGCTCGTAGGCGGGAACTTGCCACCTGTGCGAGGGCGTTCTAGCTGTTGCCGACATAGGTGTATGATCCACCTTGGACGTGGACGAAGCACCGGTGCGTGCGGTATAATGACCGCCGCGGAGCATGTCCTGTAACGTACTGACACACAGCGAGAGGACGAGCGCACGTATGAGAGGCAATGCGAGCTGGTTGCTGGTAGCCATCATCGCCGCGTTGGGGATCTGGTTCCTGGCGGGCTGCCGCGAGCAGCCGTCCGGGGACACGGAGACCGAGACGGTGGCCCATGAACACGACACGCCGTCCGAGCACGCGGAGGTGGAACACGCCCAGCCCGTTGAGCCCGAGGTCGCCTCGTCGCACCTTGAAAGAGACTACTCCACGACTGACCTGGAGAGGCTCAGGGGCGTGTTGACTTCCGGCTCCGAGGAGTTGAGGAGCCAGGCGCTGGAGATACTCAAGGAGCTGCTGGCACACCACGGGAACGTTGAGACCCGGCAGACTGCTGCTCAGACGCTCGCCGCCGCGGCCAACCAGGCAACCGAGGAGCTAGTGGAGGCCGCGCGGACGGATGGCGCGCCCGAGGTGCGGTGCGCTGCGGTTGATGCCCTGGGGCAAGCTACTCCCTCCTCCTGGATCTACCGGCAACTCGCCCGTCTGCGCGACGCAGATGATGCGGAGGTGCGCGCCGGGGCCTTCAGGGCCGAGATGCAGATTCGGCTGAACGACCCGGACAAGGAGAGCGCGATGAGGTGGCTGGGCGATCAACTCGGCAGGCGCAAGGACGATGTCAGCGCGCAGGCCGCCATCACAATGAAGCTGCGCGGCACCGCGATGCTGCCACTTGCCATCGAGCTGCTGGAGACCAGCAGCGACCCGGTGCAGCGCGAGGTGGCCGCCTGCTTGATAGGCCTGCTCTGCGCGGGCACCAACCCCAGGCAGCAGGAGTTCGCCAAGCTGGCCAAGGCCGAGGTCAAGGACGTTATCGCCAAGCCCCAGCCAGCCAACCTTGATGGGCTCAAGCCCCTGGAGAAAGCGCTGAGCGAGGACCCCGCGGCGGAGGTCCGAGCTGTCGCCGCCCAGGGCCTCGGCTATCTGGGCCAGGCAGGTTCTGCAAGAGCGCTCGGCAAGGCTCTGCATGACCCGGCCGAGCCCGTGCGCTGGTGGGCGGCCCTGTCGCTGGTGACAGTGCCCGGGGACAGCGCGGTCGAGGACATCGCCTACGCCACCACCCAGGACGAGTCCGAGCGCGTGCGTAGGGCAGCCGTGCAGGCGCTGGGCTGGATCGAGGACAAGGAGGCGGTGGTGCCCACTCTGGTCAGCGCGGTCGGGGACGACTGTGTAGAGGTGCGCCAGGCCGCGGCCACGGAGCTGGGGCGCATCGCTGATCCTGCCGCTCTGGATCCGCTCACCAAGCTCTTCGATGACGAGAGCGAGGAGGTACGGTGGGCCGCAGTGGTAGCGGCCGGCCAACTCAGAGACCCGGCGGCGGCTCCTGCGCTCGCGAAGGCGCTGCGCGATCCGAGCTCGATGGTCGCCAACGCCGCGGAGCGCGCGCTCCAGAAGATGGGCATCGCCGAGCGGCGGTTCGGCACGCGGGATGAGATGTGATACGGCAGAAGCTGGAGGCTGGAAGCTGGAAGCTCGAAACGACTGACGACAAACGGCAGAAGTTGGAGACTGGGACAGAACAGCAATAGCATCACGGGCGGCCAGTTGTGTACGGCTCTGAACTTCCCCATGCGCCAGGTGCCCGAGGTGGCAGGCGCGAGCTTCCGAGCAGTCCCCGCCCGGTCATCTGAGAGCGGCCATATTGCCGTCGGCGCTGCTGGCCACAATCTCCTGCACGCCGTCGCCGTCAAGGTCCGCGGCGACGACAGTCAGCGCAGCATCGCCAGCCGCGAAGCGACCAATGATCCTCCCCTCGGCGGGCTCCACGACGCAGACGCTGCCATCCTCGGCCGCGGCCACGACCCGCGGCCCCTCCGGCCCGGCAAGCACGGCCACGTCGGTCACCGCATAGCCCAGGTCGGTCCGCCACACAAGCCCACCCTCACCATCCACAGCATACAGATTGAAGCTGCGCGAGCCGACGATGAGCGTCTTCGCCCCCTCGTCCGGGCCAATGGACGCCAGACCGGTGACCTCGTCGCCGGTGTTGAACTGCCACAACAGCTTCCCGGCCGCCGACACGGTATGCACATTGCTGTCCTGTCCGCCGAAGATGACCTCCGGCGTCCCGTCGCCGGTCAGGTCGGCGGCGAGCGCAGCGTTGACGCCCGGGCCGGTCCGCGTCGAGTACGAGAACAACCTGCTGCCGTCGGGCTTCACCACCGGCCACCAGTAATACTCGGTGCCGCAGATGACCTCCTCCTTGCCGTCCCCGTCGAGGTCCGCCGCGGCGCCGGCGGTGGAGCCGTGCACGCTCTCGAAGTGCCAGAGCTTGCTGCCCTCTGCGTCCAGCGCGTAGTAACGCCAGTTGTCGGCGCCCGCGATGACGGCCTGTTTGCCGTCACCGGTCAGGTCAGCCGGGAAGACGCACCTCACGTGGCCGGTCCTCTTGTAGCGCGGCACCTCGAAGGTCCACAGCTCCTCCCCGGCCGCGCTGAAGGCGCTGACGGTCGCCCCCGTGCAGCCGGCGATGACCGCAAGGTTCCCGTCACCGCGCAGGTCGGCCGCGCAGACGGAGTTGACAACGCCGCCCGCCTCCCGGCTCCAGAGCAGCGTCCCATCGCCGTCAAAGAGGTAGACCTTCCCGTTAGTCGAGCCCGCGATGACCTCGTCGGCCCCATCGCCATCCACGTCCGCCGCCCAGAGCGAGTTGAAGACGTGGACGGGCACGCCGCGGTCTCGCAGCGTGGCCAGGTCGAGCTCCAGGCCCTCGCGGTTGCCCCAGACCTCGACCTCACCGAGGTAGATGGCCGTGCCCGGACGCGGCGTCAGCGTCAGGCGCAGGCCGCGGGCGTGGGCGCCGAGGTCCCCGAACTCGTAGCTGACCGGCCCGTAACCCGGAGCGCCCCAGTTGCCGTGCGTCTCTTCGTCGGTGAAGTCCACGATCGTGCGCACGTCGGCCTTGAATCCATCGTCGGAGGCCTCGACGACCGCGCGGCCAAGCTGGAAGAGCTTGTCCTTGGACGATGAGGTGGCGAACCACGCCTTCATGGTAATCGCGTCCACATCGTAGATATTGTCGAAGCTCAGCGTGATCGCGACCTGCTGGTCGTCGTCCCACTGTACGCCACCATCGGTCTGAAGCAGCACACCATCGGTGATGTTGTCGAGCGTGTTGATGCCGGCCACCTGGCTGAAGACATTCTGCGGCAGCGGCTCCGGCTGACAGCTCATCTCCAGGCCGGCGTCCACAGCCTCGAAGGCGCCGGCATTGTCAGTCACCACGTAGCTCTCCAGCTTCTCGCGGTAGCTCCAGAGCGCCGTCAAGGGCGGGGCCTCGGCGCCGGCCACGGCAGGCTGCTTGACCGGGGGCGCGGCGGCGATGGCGTCACGGACGAGCCCTCGGACCAGGTCATCGGTAACGTCGGCGATCTCGGGGAAGAACTCGCGGCTTCGGGCCTCGTCCGGCTCCGCGGTGCGGCCTGCGACGGCGCAGACGAGCATCTCCCCCTGGCCCAGCGCCATCTCCAGGTCCTGCCCGTCGCCGAAAGGCAGAACCTCACCCCCGTACTCGAGTTCGTTGGCGTCGAACAGAGCCAGGCAACCGGCAGTCAGCAGCGCCGCGTGACAGCGCGCGGTCGCCACCGCCGCCAGCGGGATCAGCCCCTCCTGCCCGCCCACCGCCACGATGGCCGGCTCGGCGCCCTCGCCGCTGATGGCCACCGCGTTCGACCCCAGCCGCGTCAGATGGAGCCGGGACGGCTGCTCGCCGGAGGCGTGCAGCAAGGTGAAGAGCGTCACCTGCTCGCCCGCATACAGGCGCCCGTCCCAGATGCCACACATCGCCCGCACGATGGGTTCTTTGATGTGCGGGTAGGCGCTCCAGTTCTCGCCATACTCCCTGTCGTCGTGCAGCGTGAAGCCCATCTCGGGGGTCATGCGGATGGCGCAGTGCTGGCCGGCCTGCTCGACGTCCATCCCGTCCTCGCCAAGCTCCGCCTCGCCGACGGTGTTCCAGACCACCCGGAAGCTGTACTCCCCGGGCTCAACGGCCTCCATCTCGTCGGCCACCAGGAACCACTCATTCTTGAGCCAGAGGATGTTGCGATGCCAGTTGACTCCTGCGTAGTCGCGCAGGGTCGTCTCGGAGTAGCCCACGCGCGGCAGGTCGCGCATATGCTCCAGCTCGCAGAACGGCGGGAGGGTCGCCGACTGCCCCTCGCGCAAAACCAGCACCGTGTTGTGGTACTTCGGGAGCGACAGCATATACGAGGCGTCCGCGAGCCAGATGCGATCGTTCTGCGTCATGCGGGAGATCGAGTTGCCATCATAGTGCTTGTGACCGCCGTTGCTGAGGCCGTCGAGCAGGAGGAACTGATCCTGCGGATCGAAGCCGTCGCGGAAGACGACCTTGTCCACGGCATGCTCCTGGGGGACCTGCTCGGGCCCGCCCCAGGAGCGGTAGTAGTGGGGATCGAGCGGGAAGGCCCGGGCACCGATGAGGTCGGCGGGCTCCTTCGCCTCCGTGGTCGTCGAGAACTCGGAGACCGCGTGCCGCCCGGATACCGCCAGCTTCTTCTCCGTCGCCCAAGCATAACGGCCATCACGGTAGTACCACTCCGCGCCGCGCAGGAAGGGCATCTCCGACCACCAGCCGGTGAAGGCGCCGGTATCACCGTAAGTCACCTGGTAGCCCAGGTTGTCCATGCACATAATCGCGTAGTCGGCGTCGCGGCGGGCGTTGCCGTTCTCGAAGTAAGTGAAGTCGGGGCGCGCCAGAGCGTAGCGCATGGTGTGATAGAGCGTCAGCCACTGATAGCCGTTGCAGTCCTCATAGGGCTTGAAGGCCTTCGACTGCATTGTGAAGGCCGCGTCGGCGATGTCCAGCCATGCCTTGCCCTCGCCGGCCTGGTAGTACTTGAGGAAGTACTCGCCCGCGTAGAGGAGACCCAGCGCCGGGAAGGTCTGATGATTGTGCCGCACGCGCTCACTGCCGACCGTGCCCTGCGCCTTGGGCGCGCAGGCCTCACTGACCCACTGAAAGAGTATCCGGGCGACCTCCAGGCGCTCGTCATCGGTCAGCGCCGGGCACTCTTCGACCACGTCCCAGGCCGGCAGCACCGCGTAGACGCGGAAGTCCGAGTCCATCCCCCACGGCCCGCCGTAGGTCCCCGGCTTGGTCAGGTAGTGCTCGTACGCGCGCTTGATCAGCCACACGAAGGCCCTCGCAAAGCCCTCCTTCTCCGTGAGCTCGTAAGAGGCGCCCACGCTGCCGGCCTGCGAGAAGAGGCCGCCATGCACGCCTGCCGCAATGCCTCGCTCAGCGCGCTCTCTCTGCTGCTCGAACCACTCGTCGTCCGGGTCGGTTCTGAAGGGGGAGCCCCACCTGGCCTCGGCCTCCTGGCTGAGCCTGGTAAGCAGCAGGGCCGCGAAGCTGAGGTCCGCCCCCTGCTGAGCCTGGTCTGCGAGGGCCTCCAGGCCGGCCCTGGCGCCCTGCGGAGTGCTCGCGCCGATGGCCAGCACGTTCTTGCCGGTGCCCCAGGGATCGTGGACCGTGCGCACCTCGTAGCCGTCCTGGCCCGGGTAGGCGCTGTCCGCGAAGACGTAGTAGTGCGAATACAGATAGAGCAGCCGGCGGTTGTTGGCCACGTTGCCGATGACGACCGCGTTGGTCTCCTTCAACTCCTCGTCGCTGATCTCGTCCGCCTGCTTGATGGGCAGGTTCGCGCCGGTGAGGCCGCGCACCAGGTCCTGGACGGCGGCAGCGACCTGCTGCCACTGCTCGCCCTCGGGCGTGACGATGACCGCCTGCGGCTCGCCGCCGGCAACAAGCACCGTGTCGGGGAACGACTGCTTGGCCTCGGTGACGTCATTGAAACTCATCACGTTGCTCTTCACCGCCCGGATATTGTCCAGATACAGATCGAACGGAACGCCCTTGTCGTGGGTGCCGATATAGAAGCGCAGGGCGGCGACGGCGCTGAGGTCGTCGCTCTCGACCATCTTCGGCTCCCAGCCAAGCTGGCTGCTCAAGCCGCGAGATAACTCGAATGTCGTCATGCTCCCGTTGCCGAGCGGGCTGCTCCAGTTGAGATGGCTGAGCACGCAGGTGCCCTCGGCGTCGTACGCGCGCACGTAGAGCGCCTGGGTGTTGTCCGGTTGGCCGGTCCAGGCATCGAAGAGGATGGCCCTGCCGGTCAGGTCGGCTCCGCCCAGGTCAATGTCAATGTTCAGGTACGAGTTGCCGGTGGCGTCGGCGGGCGAGACGCCGGAGAGGTGGAGGCTGGCGGCGCCTTGAGACAGATAGGCCGCGTCCGCCGTCAGTTGCAGCTTCGTGTCCGGCCAGTCCTTGCCCCCGGAGATACTCACGCCCTCCAGGCTGTCGCAGTCGAAGAGCATAAGCTCTTGCTCGGCATCCTGGGCGAAGGTGGCAAGGGGGAGCAACACGCACAGCGAGCACAATGCGAAGCGCATACTCGAGGACCTCCTCGAATCATCGAAAGAGCAACCATCGCCACCGGCGAGGTGCGAAGCTGCACTGCTTCGTATCGGCTCGGCAGGACTGCTCAGGATGGTCAGGCCTCGATGACCTCAAATCCCGCCAGCGAGCCCAGTTCCTTCAAGTCCTGAACGTAGTCTCCAAAGACCAGACCGAAATGCACTCCGAAGTCCTGCTGGGAGCGGTAGAAGCCTGCTGCGTCTTTAATCCTCAACTCGTAACCCAGGCTGCAGCCAACGTCGAGATAGCCGTGGCAGCCGGTGACCTCACCAGAGGCTACCAGCAGCTTGGCCCCGTGCGGATCGAAGCGCGCGATAGTCACTGCCTCGCCTAGATCCCTGGAGATATCGTAGCGGATGGTAGCGCCCCAGCCGGCGACGGTGAAGTTCTTGATCGCATAGGGCAGGCCTGGTTCGCCGAAACCCTTCATCTTTAGCCCCGGCACGTCGTGATGCACGGAAATGATGTTGTTCTCCAGGTCCGTAGGATAGGTATTGCCCATGTGCGCGGACTTCTTGGAGAGGTACATCAGCACAGACATAGCCATCAGCACATTCACATCGCCCTCGCAGGCAGAGGGAATGCCCTCGTCCTTGAGCAGCGTGTGAGATAGACAGAAGACGACGCGCTCTTGCTCCATCACCTGCGTGCGGCAGATCTCGAAGCAGGGAAGGGTGAAGGCGTTGCACTCGTATTTCGCCAGCGTCTGCCTGGTGGCCACGTAGAACCTGACGGAGGGCAGCAGGTCCTCGCGGCGCATCTGGGTCTCCTCGGCGTTTGCGATTAGCTCGTCAGCTATCTGCTCGGCCTCTTGGGCCTGTTCAGGCGACAGACTGCGCATCGCGTCCAGAAGCTCTTCAGTGGTGATGAGGGTGTGATTTACACCGTAGCGTCGCCGCAGTTCCTCCAGGTCGTAAATGCTGCTGACTGCTCCGGTCGTTAGCAAGTTACCTTTCGTCGCGATAAGCAGCCGCGTCTCCTGCAGAGCCTTTCTCACCCGCAGCAGGGACAGGAAATGGTTAAAGTCCTCATAATCCAGGAAGACATAGCCCTCCAGCCCCCGGGCTCGAAGGTAAGCGGCGGTATCTATCGCCGCCAGTGATCCGATCATAGCAATCGGCTTCCCGTATCGTTCCGCGATGCTCACCGATGGATACTGCGGGAGGCCAGTGCTGTCGAGCAATACCAAATCTGCCCGGTAAATGTCCGGCTCCAGCCTCTGGAGTTCGCTCGTGGGGACGACGAAATCATCCTTCCACTCCAAGCTCGTCGGCTCCAGGAGTTCCGCATCTGCCCCCACGTGTTTCTTCAACTGTTGGATGAATTGATTGAAGCGGTTCTCGCCTCTGTGCCTATCAGCCTCCGGCGTCAGGTCCTCCCTTTTCCCTACTCTGCAAGGCCCCTCATAGGCTGCGCTATGGACAAACTGAATGAATACCGGCTTGATCTTGACCTTGGCGTCAACAGGCCTGCTCGCACTCAATGCAGTTCTCCCCCTTTCTTGGACTGACGGAGGGTCTCGCGTCAAGCCGAGTGGTGCTCCTGGCTATTGAGTCATCGCCTTCTGCCGGCCGCACGTGGGCGGATGGTCCGTGCTCCGTACTTGTTTGCGGAGACCAGAGGCTTCGTTAGGTCACCGGCCGCCTCAATCAGATGATGGGCCGCAACTGCCGGTTGTCACGCGCCGCGGCCGGTCTTGCTAAGCCTTACGATCTCCTCGGCCACCTGCGCCCGCACGCCCTCCAGAGCCGCGGCGTCGGTAGCGTAGTCGGTGAACTCGGTGAAGAGCGGGGCGCAGAGTTCGGCCACCCGCCGGCCGCCGGGGTCGGAGCCATCGGGCTGCGGTTCGGCTCCGGCCTGCTCGTTGACGAGCCCGCGCAGCATCGTGAGATACTCGTGGTCCTCGAGCCCCTCGCGGATGAGCTTGAGGCGCAGCGAGGCGACGGGGCCGTCCAGGCCGACCGCCGAGCCCGGATAGAGCAGGGAGCCGTCGCCGTTGGCGCTGAGCCACGGGAGAGTGAGCGGGTCGTCCCAGGGGCTGCCGACAGCCCGCCACTGAGTCGTCTGCCAGTACAGCAGGCCATGCACGTTGAAGCGCGCGTTCATCCACGGCAGTATGCGCGGCGCCACGCCGTAGTCATCCACCAGGAACGTCGGATGCGGCGCCCTCGGGTTGGCGCAGGTGTACCACCAGAAGGTCTCCCCCTGGCGCTGTTGCTCGGCCAGGGCCGCCAGGTCCACCCGCGCCAGCACCGGGCACCAGATGTCAATGGCTCCCTGCAACTCAGGCTCGAACTGCTCGGTCAGCAGGAACTTGAGGTCCGGGGCGAGCTGCTTGACCCAGGCGCTGACCTCGCGGCAGCGCTCGTACTGCGCCGGGGACGGCTCGTCGAGCGCGTAGACGAATGTCTTCTCCGCCCAACCGCCCTCCTGAGCGGCGGCGACGGCCCGTTGCAGTGACTGCTCATCCTCCGGCGGGAACGTCCCCATCTGCCAGCCGGCGCGATAGGGCAGCCGCACGGAGTTGAGCCCCGCCTGCCCCGCATACTGTTGGATTGCCTCGTCCGCGAAGCTGACCGGCATCTCGGGGCAGACGCCATGCTGCACCAGGAACCAGAAGTACCGCTCGTGCAGCTCCTGCACGCCGGCCAGGTGCGGCGCCTCAAGCTGCCAGCGGCCGGGCTGGCCGCTCTCGAAGCTCCCGTTCTCGATGAGGTTCTCGCCCTCCGGCTGCTTGAGGTGGATGTCGTCGAGCCACACACTGCCCCCCTCGCCCGGCTCCACACGCACGATGATGAAGCGCTCCTCGGCGCGAGGCCGGAAGGTGATCTCCTGCTGCTGCCAGTCGTGGGCGCCGGCGGGGAAGTTCCGCTCCCACGAGTCGGGCGGGATTGACTTGTCCTTGTAGATGATCTTGACGCGAAGCCACGCGCCTTCCGCGCGGTCGGCATCGCACTTGACCCAGGCCCCGGCGGTGTACTCGGCGTCGGGCACCAGCCCCGGCCGCAACATCTGATAGAGGGCGGCGTCCTTCGTGTGCTCGCCGCTGATGCTGACCGCGCGTGTGCCCTCGTGGGCCTCGCCCTCTTCGATGAGGCCAGGCAGGAGATGCTGCCCCACCACCGAGGGCAGGTAGATGGGGAAGAGCGTGCGCAGGCTGCGCTCGACCGGCAGCGCGAAGTCCCAGACTGTGAGCGTGACCGGCAGCTCGGTCGCGGCCATCCCCTCGGGCGTGACGTGAATGCTCCCCTGATAGTCGCCGGCCGTAGCGTCCTCGGGCACTGCGACCTCGATCCAGATGGGCTGGTGGCGGTCCTCGACGGATACCTCGCAGGGCTGCCACGGGGGCAGGGCGTCGGGCCACCACAGCCCCGGTTCCCAGTCGCGGTGCGAGGGTTCCTCGACCTGGACGTAGACCTGCCGGTAGAGTCCTACCGCCGCCGCGGGGATAGTGCCCCCGCCCTCTGCGGCGAAGTCCTCGACCTCGATGACCAGGTTCTTGAGCGGCTTTGTCGTCGTGGAGATGACCAACTGAAGTGCCACCATCTCGTTGCGCGCACCGGCGACCGTAATGCCGTCGTCCCCGATGGGCGCTCCCGGCCGACTGTCACGGCGCACCTTCTCGCAGACCGGAGACGACCACACGAGGTAAGGCGGGGGCTCGTCGGCGGCGGCCTCGACGCGGCAGATGGTGCGCGGCAGTTGCCTGCCGGTGGCCGAGTCCGTCACGCGCAGTGACAGCTCGTAGGTGCCCAGCCCCACCAGCTCACCCGCCTCATCGCGCCCGTCCCAGGTCACCTCCAGGGGGCCCGCCCCGGTGAACTTGCGGACCTCGCGGCCACCCTTCTCGCTGATGGTCAGTTCCCACTGCATCTCCTCGCCGGTAGCGGAGCGCACCACCACCTCGTCCTGCCAGCCGTCGCCGTTGGGGGAGAACCGGCGCGGGGTCACGGAGAGATCCAGGGCTTGCACCTCCACGCCCGACAGGAGGATGCGATCGAAGAACAGGGTCGCCGGCCTCATCGGCCCGTCGCGGAAGATCGCGACCTCGCCGATGGTGCTGAGGTCCAGGCCGCCCCTGGTGGCCGTCTGAGTCAGGTCAAACTCCAGGTGCGTGGTGCGGATCGGCTGGAGGACGAACCTGCGCTTGGCGCGGCCGCCTTTGCGGTTCGGAGTGTCGAAGACGCTTAAAGTCAGGTCAACGGGCTGCGGCTGAGGATTGAAGACGTCAAGCTCCAGGGTCTGATGGCTCGCCCAGTTCCCCCCGCTCCAGCCCTTGCCCGCCACCAGGTACATCCCCGGCCAGCCGCGGGCGTTTACCTGGAAGTCAACTTTGAGGCTCCGGTGACCATCGGTGGCGTGGAGCGGGGAGAGTTCGCCCGTCGCCTGGCGAAGCTGCCAGGCGCGCAACTCAGCTTCGCTCTCGAAGGAGAACAACATGACGGTGCCGGCGCCATCGGCCCGCCCCGGCCGGCTGACGGCAGCCACGAAAGCCAGGGCAGCGACGACAGCCACGACAGCGACGACAGGAACCGCGCGACGCCAACGCGGCCCTGAAGTTACCCCTTCGCCCTTGCTGCTTGCTCGCCGTCCCCCATTCCCCATTCCCTATTCCCCATTCCCTGTCGTTAGCAGCTCGCGGGCTTCCTTGAGCATCTCCGGGATGGGCAGACCGGCCGGGCACTTCTCCAGGCACTGCTCGCACTCCACGCATGCCTCGGCTCCCACCTCCAGCGCCTGGTACATCTCGTAGCCCATACGCTTGAGATCATCCGGATAGCCGCGCACTATTGAAGCGGCCTGGAAGATCGCCGGGATCTCCACCCCCTGCGG
>CBFDBV010000022.1:0-22096 GCA_965603135.1 uncultured bacterium | reverse complement strand
CCCTGGATGCTGGTGGTTGACGGCGGGCTGGATGGCTACCTCACCACCTCAGACGACGCAATGCCCGTAGTGGAGAAAGCCACCAACGGCAACTTCAACCACGATGCTTGTTGGCCCTACCGAATACCACCGGGCGCGGTCGGTCTGGGGCACGTCCTGGTGCAATGGCGGGACGGCACGCCTAACGTGTTACGTCGGCGCAACGATACGTCGGACACCTACTTCCGGGGTGGGCCTCCCCCTCTACCCGGCGAATTTGAGAAGAGCGGGGGCGAATGGTTCTATCATGTGGACCTGTACAGACAGGACCCCGCGAATGAGCACCCGGCCTTCAATGCCGTAAAGGTGCTCAACTTCGACATCGCCGAGGGAAGAAACATCGGCGATGACCCAGACTTCCCGGCTCCCATCGGGCCTCTGACCGGCGATCCGGAGCACTACCAATTCGTTGACTGTCAGTTTATGTCTACGCGGGTGGATGTGCCGCTGACCGAGGACGAGTGGGTGCGCTCTTCAGGCACCAACGAGGGAGATATCGAGTCCGATCAGGACCTGGCCTCGGGCGGGTACACGACCGTGATCGTGGGCGAGGGCGCCGATCCAACAACCGAGCCCAGCCCGGTGGGCGGGGAGTACAACCCCGGCTCCAGCACGCCGCAACGGCCCTTCCATGCCGCCAACCGGATGTCAGCGCTTACCGTGGTCTGTCCGATCAAGAGCGGCGGCTGTGGGACGCACTTCCTCGACAGGGTTGGCACAGGCGACCCGGACGATCCCGTCGCGGGCGATCCGTGTCCGGTCTGCGGGCGCACGCTGGTGGCGGAGCCGGGTGAGGCGGAGCTGCACTATGATGCGATCCAGCCGCCGACCGTGCTGAGCGACGGCGACCGGCATAGCATACCGCCGGAGTCCGTCAACTTCGGCCCCAGCAATAACAAGGTGCCCATCGGCTCGAGCGACTTCCTGCAAACGGTGGGCGTGGACATCCCCAGGTATCAGCCGCCCTCGGTGCCGCGAACAGCGGCGTCGGCCTTCGAGAACTACATTGACAACGACCCGGGATACGTGGGGATCATGGTGGCCTACCACCGTGCGGCTGAGGTGGCCGCCCCGGACATCGTGGACACGAACTACAACTGGGACGTGTACTATCAGTCGCCCAACAACGGCTACAAGCAGCCGGTGCCGGGCAATCACAACGGGCCTGGCCCCCACGCGACGGCGGAGCTGTACTGCTCGGTGTGTGATGCCAGGATCTCAACAACAGTAGGTGGCGCTTGCCCCTTCTGTGGAGGGACGCTGGCAGCGGCCCCGGGCGCTCAGGTCCCCGAGAGCTGTCTGATGTGCGAGGAGTTCGACGCCTTCGACCTTCAGGTGTCGGTGAACCGGAAGGTGGAGCTGGCCTCGGATCAGCGGACGGTGGACCTGGGCTGGGTGGCACCGGGCGTGCCCGACGATCAGCCGAACACGGCCACCGACAGCACGCAGCCCGTGGCGGTGGGGTCCGAGCCGCGGCCGGTGGATGTGTCGAGGCGCTCGGACTTCGTGGTGCGCAATGAGGGGAATATCCCGACGCCGACACATATGCGGGCGGGCTATCTGTTCAGGCCGGAGATAGATTCGGCGCTGCGCTCGTGGGCGCGGAACGGGCAGAGCGTGCCGGGGACGGTGGGAACGTTGTATCGGTTCGTGCCGGCAGCGGCCGGAGACGTGGCCTTCCCGGCAGGCTGGACCTTGGAGCGGCAGGAACCGACGGGAGCGGCGGGGATGGATGCGACCGCCAGGCTCCAGGCAGGTATCAGGGCCGACCCAGCATACCCGAGTCCCGACGATGAGGAGAAGCCGGTCCCGCTGGGCCAGCCGGCAGGCAACTACACCGGCGAGGTGCTGGTGTTCGTGGACCTGGATGGCGACGGGCAGCTTGGCTTCATTGACTCCGAGGTCGGGAGCACGACCACCGCGACCACGGAGTTCAATCCGGACGTGGATGAGCCCTACGAGCCGGTGGCGGCGTTCTCGTCGCGGATGCGGGTGGTCGAGAGCCGGCTGCCGCACAGCGACATGTACTCCAGGGACGTAACGCCGACGGGGACATTTGACGCGGGCCTGGACAACCTCCAGGTGGTCTGGAGCGGCAACCGCCCGTCGGCGCAGGGAGCGGATCCCACGGCCCAGGACGAGGCCGACGCCGGCACGCAGGCCTCGGATGTGCCTGCGGCCAACGACCCGTTCAACGTATTATATGCCAACGCTGACATGCAGGTCTTCAGCACGGCCGGTCCGACCTACGACCCTCTGTATCGCGGTTGGCTGTGGGAGCGCGACGCCGCGACGGATGACCTCGTTGAGGCGAAGGCGCTGTCGGGCAGCTCCACGACAGGGCTGGTGAACTCGGCGCCCGTGTCCTACCTGGACGAGGGCGCGGCTGGCAACGATCGCTGGGTGATGTGGCACCGGCGGATTACTACCTCGACAGGCGTGGACGCGCAACTGCGGTTCGACTCATCGGCCAACGATGAGTGGACCGGATCGAGCGCGAGCGAGTTCATCTACGGGAGCGACCCGGCGCGGTTCGGCCTGACCGGCTTCGCCAGGGAGCACTCAGCGGTGCCAGCGGACCCGGCCGTGCACTGGCTGTTCTGGCACACCGGGCCCAAGGGTCGGGAGAGCATAAGGTATCGGTGGAACTTCGACCCGACCGCCGCGGTGGTCACCAGCAACGAGGGGCCGCTGCCGGTGAGCAATGCGGTGGCGGCGGGCAAGCGGTCGGACATCTGGTACCTGGGAGGCGGGCTCGGGCACAAGAAGCCCTCGCACAGTCCCTTCACCTATGTTAAGGACCCGTGCGCCTTCGAGCAACTGGTGTCGGGCGCGCCGTACGTGCACGTGTTCTTCGCGGGGCACGTTCGCGCGGCGGGGAACTCGGACATCTGCTGGGTCAAGTTCTACGAGCCTATGATGGTGGACCCGGACGCGAACTACGGCAAGGAGCCCTTCGCGCGGGTGGCCGACAACGAGTATATGCCGGCGGTGGCGTGGCTTGGCGGGAATCCGATCGCGTGGGCGGGCGAGGAGCTGGCCTCCGACGCTCGGCGGCACAACTTCTCGACCAGGCACCTCGACTGGCTGGTGAGCGACGACACCCAGGACGGGGACGCGGACGACACCAACTTCGCGACCGCGCCGAATGTGGCGACCTACGACGACCCTCAGTTCTACCTGGGCGTGGTGAGGGATAGCGCCGGCGCTCTGGTGGAGGACCGCTACACGATAAGCTGGAGCGACGGCAGGTACGGGCGCTCGAGCGGGAGCTACCTGGTAACGCCCGTGCTGACAGGGCTTCACGCGACAGCTCCGCCGCCGCTGCCTGCGGGGGTGGAGCATCCCACGCGCGCCGGCGAACTTCTCGATCCCCACGTGCGCGTGGAGGGACCGGACCCGCAAGGGCCGTCGGTGCGCATGCGCATGGACCCGGCGGCGGGGACGATCCGGTGGTCGGCTGCGCTCTTCAACGCGGACAATCCGGCCGATCCGCTGGCGGTCTTCAACACGAGCAACACGCCGGGGCTGGTGGACGTGGTGATGTACGCGGACTACACGCCGTACATCATGCGCATCACCACCGACGAGGCCAACGATGACTCGCCGTCGGCGTTCTACGATCTGGGTGAGAGCAGCCGGCTCACAGTCTTCTGGCGGCGGAGTTACAGCTCCACCGATACGCCGCACTTCGGGCGGACGGACTTCATGCACAAGACCTGGACGACGGCCCTCCAGGTGGCGCGACCGCCCATTGCTGGCATCACCGCGATAACCGACATCACCCCCTCGCCGAACCAGCCCGTGGGGGCGGCTAACTACACGGTTTACGGGCGCAACGGCATCATAACGCTCACCGAGCTGAGACGCATCGGACATGTGATCCGCGTGGACTACACCAGCGCGACCTCGGCCGGCGCGCAGACGGAATATCACCGCATTATCGGCTGGAGCAAGGAGACGCCGGTACCGGTGGATACCGTGGTCTCCGAGGGGAAGCTGGACGTGATACCGGAGACCTACGCGATCCCCGACGGGCTGGGTGGTGCGGGCACGGTGGACCTGGTGCGCTACTGGCTGTTCTGGTCGAGCCCGCGGGCCACCTACGATGTGCGCGCAGCGGGGAACGACGGCCAGCAGGTGCACCAGTCCTCAGATGTCTATTGCGCGGTGGTCGCTCCTGAGTACGGGAGTTTGATCCGCCAGGCTGACGTGCCGAGGATCGGGCCTTAACGACGGGCAATGGGCAATGGGCAATAGGGAACGGCGTACGGCAGCGAACGACTGCCAACGACCGCAAACGACGGCAAACGGCTAATGGCAAGGGCGGGTCCCGCTCGCGCTTTCGTCCGGGAGACAGAGGGGCTGGGAGGCGGGTTTTCGCGGCTATGGCGAGGGCGTGGCTGGTTTAAGAATTGGTGACAGTGGCAGGAATGGGGGCAAGAGCAGCGAAGTTCGATTCTGGGAGTGCTTGACAATCGGTGCCCAATATACTACAGTACCCGCCAAATCAAGCTGTCAGTAACGCGGCCGCAAGTGCTCGGCGGTAGGAGGAGCACTAGATGGCTAAGGGCGCAACGCATGTCTTGGGCCTGGATATAGGCACAACTACCATCAAGGCGGCGGAGCTACAGTTGAGCGGCGGCGAGGTATGCCTCGTCGGCCGCCCCGCTGTGCTGCCTACGCCTGAGGGTGCCGTGCGCGGAGGGGTGGTCGTAGACGCTCCCGAGGTGGGGAACGCGCTCCAGGAACTCAAGACCGTGTACGGTATGCAGACCAGCAAGGTGATCGCCTCTGTAGGCGGCGACTCGTCAGTGGTGGTGCGTATCACCGAGGTTCCGAAGATGTCGGGCAAGGAGTTGGAGGAGGCGATCCAGTGGGAGCTGGACGAGCAGACTCCTTTCCCGGTCGAGGAGGTCATCTACGACTACGCGCCGATAGAGCACGCCGATGCGGACCCCGAGGCCACCGAGATGGAGGTGCTGCTGGCGGTGGCCCAGGAGGACATGGTCAACGCGCACGTTGAGGCGATAATGGCGACGGGGATGCGGCCGGTGGCGATAGACGTCGAGCCGCTGGCCATCGGGCGGGCGCTGGTGGACGCGGCGGGCGAGGAGTTCGCCGAGCAGACGGTGGTGAACGTTCACATCGGGGCGACGACGACCCTGATTCTCATCTTCCGGCAGAAGCTGCTGAGCTTCGTGCGGGTGATACCGTCGGGGGGCGAGAATCTGACGCAGGCGCTCGCGCAGACCTTTATGATTGACCAGGCGCTGGGCGAGCTGGTGAAGGTGCAGCTCGGCAACCTGGGCGACGGCGGCTACGCGGAGGAGGTGGGCGCGGGCGAGCCGGAGCTGGCTGAGGATATCCTGGAGGGCGAGCCGGAGGAGAGCCTGGAGTCGGACTCGGTATTCGAGCTGTCATCCACTGCGGAGGGAAGCGCGACGATCGAGGCACCCGAGGACCGAGCCACGCACCTGGAGATAGAGGACCTGGGCGAGCTGGAGCTGCCACCGGGTGAGGTCGAGCAGGCCGCGGAGCCGGGCGCTGAGGCGCCGCCGGAGATCGAAGCCGATAGCGACCTGGCGTACGCGCGCGATCAGGTGGCGGAGGTGCTCACCACCCCGATCCTTGACATAGCCACCGAGGTGAGGCGCTCGCTGGACTTCTACCGGCGCCAGCATCGCAACGAGGCGATTGACCGGGTGCTGCTGACCGGCGGGACGGCGAACTTGTCGGGCCTGGCGGAGCTGGTGACGGATGAGACCGGCGTGGCGACGGAACTGGGCGATCCTTTCAAGTATCTGGCTGTGGACGCAGCCGAGGCGCCGGAGGACTACCTGAGAGACATCGGCCCTGCGGCGGCGATCGCGGTGGGACTGGCGCTGCGTGATATGCTGCCTGAGTAGGGCAAGGGACCGGCCGCAACAAACGTGGCCCGCATAGACTCGAGGGATGGCTCTTGCTCAAGATAGACCTGCTGCCAAGACACTTCGCAGTCGCCAGGATCAACAAGGTGATCATCGCGGGGCTCATAGTCGTGGTGCTCGTGGTCATGGCCGGTTGGGGCTTCGTGGTGCTGGCGACCAAGAGCAACATCCGCAAGGCGGAGACGGAGCTGGCGGAGGTCAAGGTAACAGCGGACAAGGTGCGGGCACTGGAAAGCGAGACGAACCAGAAGCAGGCCGAACTGAAGCCCATCGCCGACAAGGTTGACTTCGTCGAGAAGGCCGACGCGTCCGGAGAGCAATTCTGGGATCGCTTCCACGCGATCAACCGCTTCATATACGAGAGGGCGCAGGTCACTCGCTTCAGCATCACGCCGCCGGACGCCGTGAACTTCGACGTGATCGTGGGCGATACCACGGAGTGTGCGCGGTTCGTGCTGGATCTGATTCAATGCCCGATGCTGACCTCGGTGAGCGTGTCGGGGCTGCCGGCCGGGGTGTCAATCGAGGGAGCAGGTGGGGCTGGAGTGGCGGCTTTCATGCCGGGGGCGGGGATGGGCGCTGAAGAGGCCGAGATGATGCCAGAGGAGGAGGCCATGGGGGCGGGCCGAGCGGGGCCAACTGCTGTGACCGCCGCCGGGGAGATTCAGCTCAGCGTGAGCGCGCAGTTGGTCCAGCCCGTCTCCGAGCCGTCACCGGTGAGCCCAGCGGCAGCGGCTCCCACCGTGCCCGGGGGTGCTGGACCGGAAGGCGAGATGGGTCCGATGGGCGAGGAGGAAGAACCGTTGGAGGAGGACGAGCCAGCGTAAGGATCGCACTAACTTGCGCAGAGGAGTCTGGCAATGGGTCGGATACCGACCTTCGTTATCATCATAATCGGCGTGGTAGTAATTCTGGGGCTGAGCGCGCTGATGTTCTTTGTGGTGCTCAAGCCGCAGCGGGAGATGCTGGCTGAGGTGCGTGGGCAGCTTGAGACTGAGAAGGGTGTGGCGGCGAAGCTGGAGTCGGCGCAAGCGGCGTTGGACCAGGTCAATGCCGAATGGATAGAGAAGAAGGCGCAACTGCAGGCCCTGATGGAGGTGCGCAGCATACCGATCTCGTTCGGGCACCCGGCGGCGGCGATGGTGGCACTGTGGTACGAGTACCGCGAGGACTTGCCGCCGCTCATTGAGAGATGGGTCGAGTCGTGCGGGTGCACCATCGAGAGCGGGGCGTCCTTCCCGGCTCCCGCGATGACCCCGCCGGCGGCGCCGCCCTCGGGGTTCCTCCAGGTGCCGGACGGACAGACCATCGGCCTGACCATCAGTGGATCGCTGAGCGCGCTGGAGACGCTGTATCGGTCGCTGGATCAGTTCCCTCGGGTGGTGACGGTGAGCCAACTGGTGATGGGGGGGGAGGGAGACGATCTGACGGCCGACGTGCCGCTGAAGTTCTACCTGCTGTGCGAGCTGTCGCGAGTGGCTGCGGCCGCGGCTCCTGCCCCGACCGGTCCTGCGGGCGCGGAGGACGAGGCTATTGTGGAACCCAGCGCCGACGGGGGAGAGGAAGAGGCGGCTGCTGAGGGGGATGGAGAAGAGCCAGGGGCGCCGTAACGGGCGGCCGGCAGCGCTGTCTGCGCACACGTGGAGCGACGGGATAGATAGCAGCGATCATTTCGTCCGGGAAGGGTTGGCTACGTGATACCTGAGCAGAAGGCAAAGGCATTGGTAGCCGGCGGGGTGGCGGTGTTCGTGGTGGGGCTGGTCATCCTGCTGCTGTTGGTCATACCTGCGGCCCGGCAGGGGCAGGTGGCCTCGGCCCAGGACGAAGAGCAGCCGATGGAAGAGCCGCCAATGGAAGGGCAGCCGATGGAAGGGGCGCTCGGGGAGGATGCCTTGGGGCCCGGCGCAGAGATGGGGGCGCCGGCTGGCGCGGAGCTAGGACCGGTCGAGCCCCCGCCGCCGGGGGAGCCGCTGGAGGCGAGTCGGCCGAACCCGTTCGCGCCGCGGGCTGCGGCCTTGGGCACGTCCGAGGAGGTCCGTGCAGCCATGGCCTATCGCTACGGGCCGAACTGGGATGAGCTGCCGATCGCCGAGCGAGTGGCGTTTGTCAGGCCCGAAGTGCCGACGCCGCCCGTGCCGCCGCCGCCGCCGATGAGGCCGGCGGTCGAGGACCTGCTGCGGATAACGAGCATTATGTGGGGGGCCGATGGGCAAGCGCTGGCAGCTTACGAGCCGCCTGACGGCCCACCGGGAGTGCTCAAGCCCGGGGACCGGGTGCCGGGCGGCTGGCTGGTGACCGAGATCAGACGCAACGGGGTAACGCTCAGGAACGCACAAAGCGGCGAGATACAGCAACTCGAACTGCGGGCGCGAACCGAGAAGAAGGAGCCGGAGCGCCCGCAGCGACGGCAGAGACCGGGCGGCAGGCGGCAGCCGCGAGCGCCGGAGGAGCCACCCGGCTAGGCCATTTGCAGGCTAACGAGTCGTGACAAGTGGGCGCGGGGCACCAGGAGGTAAGAGAAACATGCGAACAGTGACAGTGGGAATCGTCGTGGCCATGATGTTGGTGCTGGTGGGCACAGCGGCAGGGCCGAGCGCGGCGCAGGACGAAGAGCCGCGGCTCGATGTGGACTTCAACAACGAGCCTCTGAGCCAGGTGCTGCAGATGCTGAAGCGGGGCTACAACCTGCAGTACACGCTGGGCGAGGGTGTGGACCCGGACGTGGCCATAACAACGCATCTGCGGGGCGTGACGCTCAAGGAGGCGCTCAAGACCATCCTTGAGCCGAACGGTCTAATGGCGATAGACCAACAGGGCCGTTATGTCATCAAGGAGCGGCCGACTCCGGGGGAGCGCGACACGGAGACGCGGATACTCACGCCCACGGAGGGGACGGTGCGCACGCCGCCCAGCCCGACGCGGGCTCAGCCGTCGGGCGCTGCCGGAAGGGGAGAGGCCGCCGCTGAAGACGAGGACGAAGAAGAGGAGACCATCCTCGACATAATCCGTCCTGTGTACCTGAGTGCGGCGGAGGCGTCGTTTATGTTCGGTGGCGACGTCATCTACCCGGGCGAGGCTAGTGGTATGGGCGGCGGTCAGAGCGGTTACGGCGGTCAGAGCGGCTATGGCGGTCAGAGCGGCTACGGCGGTCAGAGCGGCTATGGCGGCAGCAGCGGCTACGGTGGTCGCAGCAGCGGCGGCGTTGGCGGTCGCGGCGGCTCCAGCTCCAGGGGTAGCAGCAGCAGCTTCGGCAGCAGCGGCTTCGGCGGCAGCAGCCGGAGCACCCGTAGCAGCAGCAGCAGCGGGTACTAGTGATCTGGTGCTCGTGTGCCCGGGCGCGAGTGATGGATTGATCGGCCAGGCCTGACCGAGGGAGACAGCAACCTGTCAGGGGCGCGAACACAGGCAGTTCTGAGACGTCCCGTTTCAGGGAGGGGCCTCATGGATACCTTTGCGCATCGGCACTCGGAGCAGCTACTGATCTTCTGCGTCGCAGCACTGATCGGACTCGGAGTCTGCACTGGGGCGGCACAGGCTGCTAATGAGGCGGCGGCCCAGGAGCAGCGGCCGATCAACATTGATGTGCGGGACATGGCGATATCTGACGTCCTGCGCATGCTGGGGCAAGCAGCGAACGTCAACATCATCGTGGGCCAGGGCGTGACGGCCAATGTGCAGTCGCTGACCCTCAGGAATGTGTCGGTGGAGGCCGCCCTCAGGCTGATAACTGAGGCGCATGGCTACTACTGGCGGCTGGATGACAACGTCTACGTGGTGTCCGCTACGCCCGGGCCGGCGCGCCAGGGCGCAGGTGAGGCAGCGCCGGAGCCCAGGGCCGTGGAGGAAGCTGAGGGCCAGCCACCGAGGGAGGCGGACACCCGCGTGCCTCCTCCGCCGATGCCTGATGAGCCGGGCTACGGCAGCGTCACGCCGGAGCCGTCACGGCCGGGCGCTCCTGAGACAATCACTGTGTTTATCCAGCTTCGGTACGCGAACGCGTACGAGATTGCGCTGATGTTCGGGGGCAGCGGGGGCGACCAGGGGATGCTCCGGCTGCAATCCAGTCGGTTACCGGGGGGCATCAGTCTGCGCTCCGCGAGCGGCACGAAGGGCCACCTGCTCGGCCCCAGCATGAGGACGCCCGGGCGGGCGAGGGGTGGGACGGCGTTGGCGCAGTTCGAGGATGACGCTGGCGGCGCGGAGGGGCCTCTGGGGCGAGGTTTGACGGGGACCACGACGGGACAGAGGGGGACAACGGGCGGGGCCGGTGCAGGGGCGGACCTGCTGCCCGACGGGATGGAGCCGCCGCTGGCCATTATGCGCGATAACGCGCTGCTGGTGCGGGGGACGCCCAGCGCGATAGATGAGTTCCGCGAGATCCTGGCGATGCTGGACACGCCGCCGAAGCAGGTGGAGATAGCCACCAAGTGGGTGGAGGTGACGACGACGGCGGCGAAGGCTCTGGGGATTGACTGGGCGGTGTCCAACGGGGCGCTGGAGTTCTGGAACCTGGGCTTCGCGCCGGGCGAGGCGGGGAACAACGGCATCCGCTACGCGCGCGGGCGGTTCTGGGCGGAGTTGGCCGCGCTCGAGAACACGGGCCAGGCGATGGTGATCAACGAACCGCGCATCATCTGCATGAACGGGATGATGGGGATCATCGAGTTCTTCACGGAGATCCCGTTCTTCTCGGCGATGATCAGCTATAACCAGTTCGGACAGCGGACCGTGGAGTTCGAGGCTCAGTTCATAAGCATCTCGAATATGCTTCAGGTGACGCCGCAGATTAATGCGGACGACAGCATCGAGATGTACCTGATGCCTCAGCTCGAGGACCAGGTGGGGACGGTCGAAGGTCCTAACGGCGAGCGCATCCCGATCATCACCTCGCAGTACGTGGAGACGATGGTGCGCGTTCACGACGGGGAGACCTTCGTGCTGGGCGGTGTCATACGCAAGGACGAGAGCGTGAACCTGCGCAAGACGCCGCTGCTGGCCGACATTCCCATCATCGGGAAGCTCTTCCAGTCAAAGAGGACGGAGACGACCAGCACTGAGTTGTTGATCTTCGTGACCCCGCGCATCATCAGGGACATGACCACCGAGTAGGCGCGGCCCCGGGGCGGGGGGCGCCTGGGACCGAAAAACCTGAGCAGCGAACTATGAACGGCACGCAGTAACGGTGCCGTTCAGTAGTAAGGAGAGAGTGGTTTGCGCGCGGCAATCCGGCTGACCACCGCAGGAGAATCGCATGGCCCGTGCGTGACGGCCATCGTGGAGGGTATCCCGGCCGGGTTAGCCGTGAGCGCGGCGGACATTGACCGCGAACTGGCGCGCCGGCAGGTGGGATACGGACGCGGCGGACGGATGCAGATCGAGCGCGACCGGGTTGAGATCAAAGGCGGCGTGCGGCACGGGGTGAGCCTGGGCTACCCCATCTGCCTGGTCGTGGAGAACCGGGACTGGGCCAACTGGCAGGGGGAGATGGCGGCGGAGGCCCCGGCGGCAGGATGGGTCAGCGAGCGGGTCGTGACGGTGCCGAGGCCGGGACACGCGGACCTGGCGGGCCGGGCGAAGTTCGATCACCGGGATATGAGGAACGTGCTGGAGCGGGCCAGCGCCCGCGAGACCGTGGCGAGGGTTGCGGCGGGCGCCATCTGCAAGTGCTTGCTGGCTGAGGTGGGCATCGAGGTCCACGGGCAGACGCTGGGCATCGGGGGGATTGAGACCGCGCGCGCCGAGACGGGCGAGGCGGCCTGGGACAAGGTCGAGGCCTCCGATCTGCGGTGCGCGGACGAGCCGGCAGCCGCGCAGATGAGGCAGAGGATTGACGAGGCGCGAGAGGCCGGCGACAGCCTCGGGGGCGTGTTCGAGGTGGTGGCGGTCGGTGTGCCGGCCGGGCTGGGCTCGTACGCGAGTTGGGAAGAGCGGCTGGATGGGCGACTGGGTCAGGCGATGCTGAGCATCCCCGGCATCAAGGCCGTGGAGATAGGCCTGGGATTCCGTGCGGCGGGGCTGCCGGGGTCGCGCGTGCAGGACCCGATCGCACTGCGGCCGGATGCGGGTGACGAGGAGTGGCCCTTCGCGAGGGGGAGCAACAACGCCGGAGGGCTTGAGGGCGGGGTGACTAACGGGGAGCCGGTGGTGCTGCGCGCGGCAATGAAGCCCATCCCGACGCTCATGCGACCGCTCGCCTCGGTGGACGTGGCCAGCGGGGAGGCCACGGAGGCGCACGCGGAGCGCTCCGATGTCTGTGCGGTGCCCGCGGCGTGCGTGGTCGCTGAGGCGATGGCGGCGCTGGTGCTGGCCTCGGCGGTGTGCGAGAAGTTCGGCGGGGACACGGTGGAGGACCTGACTGCCGCGCACCGGGCCTATATGCGGCGGCTGCGGGGTCGGTGGGACGCGCAGCCAGGGTGAGGGATATGAAGTTCGAGCCGCCCGCGCGGGCGATCTCGATCACGGGTTTCATGGGCACGGGCAAGACCTCGGTGAGCGAGCAGCTCGCGGAGCGGCTGGGGCTGGAGTGCGTGGACACCGACGAGATGATCGAGCAGCGGGCGGGGATGAGCATCAGCGAGATGTTCGCGCGCCACGGTGAGCCGCACTTCCGGGAGGCGGAGACCGAGGCGCTGAGGGAGGCCCTCTCAGCCGAGCGGCGCGTGGTGAGCACCGGTGGCGGCATCCTGCTGCGGGACGAGAACGTGGCGATGCTGCGAGAGGCGGGGCCCATCGTCTGTCTCGAAGCCGAGCCGGAGACGATCCTGGAGAGGACCTCGGCCGACGACGCGCGCCCGCTGCTGCGGGGCGAAGGTGTCGAGCCCGCGGAGGCCATCAGGCGGCTGCTGGAGGAGCGCGCGCCGGCCTACGCCAGGGCCGACTACCACCTGGACACCACGGCGCTGAGCCAGGAGCAGACCGCGGAGGGCGTTGCGGCAATGCTGGCGGAGGACCCGCGAGCGTGTTACTTCACCGGTCGGCCCCTGAAGGTGCCTGTTGAGGTGGAGGGTGCGGCCTACGAGATAGTCGTGGGGGAGGGCCTGCTGGGCGAGCTGGGGAGGCTGTGTGCGCCCGCCGAGCCGGGAGTCAGAGCAGCCGTCGTCAGCAGCGACAGCATCGCAAGCCTGTACGCGGACACGACGCTGGCGTCACTGGCTGAGGGTGGGTGGGAGGTGAGCCTGCTCACTGTGCCCGACGGGGAGCAGAGCAAGTGCCTGGCGGAGGTGGGTCGGCTGTACGAGGGGATGGTCGAGGCCGGCGTTGATCGGGGAGGGCGGGTGTTTGCGCTGGGCGGGGGGGTAGTGGGCGACCTGGCAGGCTTCGCCGCGGCGACCTATCTTCGAGGCGTGGAGCTGGTGCACTTGCCGACCTCGCTGCTGGCGCAGGTGGACAGCAGCATCGGCGGCAAGACGGCCGTTGACCTGCCCCAAGGCAAGAACCTGGTGGGGGCCTTCCATCAGCCACGGATGGTCGTGTGTGACGTGGCGGCGCTCAGGACCCTGCCGGAGGCGGAGTTGCGCTGCGGCCTGGCCGAGATCATCAAGCATGCCTGCTGCTTCGATGCGACGATGTTCGAGCATCTGAGGGCGCATCACGAGCAGGTGATGGCGCTGGACGGCCCGACGTTGGAGTACCTGGTGGCCCGCAACTGTCAGATAAAGGCGGAGGTGGTGGCGCAGGACCCACTGGATAAGGGCCCGCGGGCTGTGCTAAACTACGGTCATACGGTGGGGCACGCGCTGGAGAGAGCGGCGGGGGAGTGGGACCTGCGGCACGGGGAGGCCGTGGCGCTGGGGATGGTGGGCGAGAGCCGGGTGGCCCAGTGGTTGGGCGTCAGCGATGCGGACAGCGCCGCGCGACAGGAGCAGCTCATAGCGCAGTACGGCCTGCCGACCAGCGCGGAGGGGCTCGATGATGCGCGCGCCGTGGCAGCGCTGCATCGGGACAAGAAGATCGTGGCCGGCAGACTTCGGCTGCCGCTGGTTCCCGAGATCGGCCGGTTCGAGATCGTGGAGGACGTGCCGCTGGAGTTGGTCGAGCGGGGCCTGCGGTCATTGTGTGTGTGAGCCGGAGGAAGAATGGACGGCGGCGGAGTCGGCAGCAGTGAGGTCGGCGACAAGGGGAAGCTCAAGGTCGAGCGCGAGCTGCTGCCGATGGGGCAGTGGCGGCGGTGGATTGTGCAGGACCCCAGCGCGAACGGGCGCAGGCTGCTGCTGAGTCTGCTCGACGAGGCGAGGGGCAGCCGGTTGGGCGTGGACCCTGAGCAACTCGAACGGCGGGCGCGCAGGGCGGCCAACCTCGTGCACCCGGGCCTGACCCGGGTGGTGGAGGTGGGGCGGGGGCAGGTCGGCGTGTGGGTGATCGAGGAGGCCGCGGATGGCCTGCCGCTGTCGGACGTGCCGGCTGAGGACGTTCCCGACGGCCCGGCCCTGACCCGAGGGCTGGTGGGCGTGATCGAGACCATCGCTTACATACACCGCCACGGCCTGGTGCACGGAGAGGTGTCGGCCGACACCGTTTTCTGCTGCGAGCAGGGTCTGGAACTGACGGGAGTGGCGGCTGCGCCGCTGGAGGAGAGCGGGAGCGCGGGCGCTGCCGCCGAGAACATCCGCGGATGGGGCCAGGTCGGGAGGCAACTGCTGGAGCAGACGCTCGGGCCGGGGCGAGCCGAGCACCCGCTGGCAGGTGCGCTTGAGAGTGCGGCCAGGGCAGGCCAGCCGGATGCGCCGTCCGATGGGCCGCAGATGGCGGCGCTGGTGCACGAGGCGCTGGCTTCAGTCCGAGGAGAGACGGCGCCGCGCGGGGCTCACCTGCCCGGGGCCGCAGTCGTGGACCGAGCGGCCGAGGAGAGCGGGAGAGCGGCGACGGTACTGGGCGCACTTGCAGCCATCGTCCGAGGGCTGCTGGCCACGGTGCTGACGATTGCGCTGATTGTGGGCGCGGCCACGGGCGGAGTTCTCTGGGCCCTGGCGCGAGGGCCGGCGGAGATCGGCGTGCCGAACCTGATAGGGATGACGCGGACAGATGCCAGCAAGCGCCTGACGGAGGCAGGCCTGCGCGAGGGCAGGCTGCGAGAGGTGTACCGGGATGACACTGCGGCGGGCAAGGTGGCGGCAAGCACCCCGCCGGTGGGGATGAGAGTCCGGCAGGGGCGTGAGGTGGGGCTGACAGTCAGCCTGGGCGCGGCGCAGGTGCCGGTGCCGAAGCTGGTGGGTCTGCAAGTGTCGGAGGCGGAGACGCAGCTCAGAGGCCAAGGCCTGAAGCTGCGCAGGGACGCCCATCGCCGGTCCGCAGCGCCGGTGGGGGAGATAGTGCAGCAGAAGCCGCCGGCGGGAGAGCGTGTCGGGCACGGGGCAGAGGTGGGCGTGGTCGTCAGCGGCGGCGAGGACTACGGGACGCTGCGGGTGGTTGACGCGGATGGCGACGAGAGGGATGTCGTGTTCCGCCGGCTGGAGATCATCGTGCCCCAGGGTGATCGGATTCAGCGCGTGCAGGTGCGGGAGGGCTACGGCGACAACTTGCGGGTGACCTACGACCGACCGCACAGGCCGGGGGAACGTGTGACGGTGAACACGTACGGCTTCGAGGGCAAGCGCATCGAAGTTCAGATCGAAGGGGTAAAGGTCTTCAATACGAGGCTTTGAACATGGCTGAAGACAGCAGCCCTAAGCTGACGCAAACCGAGAGTGCGCTGATAAGGCGAGCGCAGAAGGGGATAACCGTGAGCTTCGATCGCCTTGTTGATGAGCACTACTCGACGGTGTACAACATCTCCTACCGGATGCTGGGCGAGGCGCAGTCGGCCTCTGACGCCACCCAGGTGGCGTTCGTGAGGGCCTTCGAGGCGCTATCGGGCTTCCGCGGGGAGGCGGCCTTCAAGACCTGGCTGTACCGCATAGCGGTGAACGTGTGCCTGGACGAGATACGTCGCAGGGAGAGCGGGCCGCTGAGCCTGACGACCGAGGACGAGCGGGGCGAGTCGCCCGTGGAGAGAGAGATCCCCGACGAGTCCGACGAGCCGGCGGGAAGGGCCGAGCAGCGAGAACGGCAGGAGGTAGTACACGCGGCGCTCACTTGCCTGCCGGAGGACTTCCGGGCGATCATCGTGCTCTATGACATCAACGGGCTGTCGTACCAGGAAATCAGCGACACGCTGCAAGTCCCGCTGGGGACGGTCAAGTCGCGACTGAACCGGGCACGGCATGCCCTGCGCGAGGAACTTGAGCCGCACCTGGAACTTTTCACGTAGGCCGTCCGTCATACCTGCGATCACGCACGTCGTGGCCGTAGAACCAGCTTGCCAGGCGGCCGTCCGCGGGCGGCGACCCTGCCCGAAAGAGGCAAGGGGAACTCCTGGCGGGAAGCTGAACAGTTGGGGGAAGTCGGGAACGATGACGTGTCAAGAGTGTCGGGACAAGTTCACTGATCTGGTCGAGAACAGTCTGCCGCCGGAGGTGGATGCGGAGCTGCGGGCGCACCTGGAGTCGTGCGCGGAGTGCCGGAGGCTGCTGGCGGAGTTCTGGGGGGTCGTGGAGGCGGTAAGAGACCTCCCCACCGAGGAGCCGCCGGCCGCGCTGCGGGAGCAAGTGCGGTGGGCAGTGCAGGAGCGGGCGGCCGAGAGGGCCCAGGCGTCGAGGGCGCGGCGCGTGCGATACGCGGTGGGCGGGCTGGCCGCGGCTGCCGCGGCGGCGGTGATCGTCTGGGCCGGGATGCTGTACTACGGAGAGGAGCAGTTCCCGAGCAGGGAGCAGCCGCCGATCAGCGTCGGGCCCGAGCCCGGCGAGCGCGAGCCGACCGCGGAAGAGGCAGTTGCCGAACCCGGAGCCGAGGAGGCTGTGCCCGGTGAGGCCGCCGTGCCCGGGGAAGAGATCGTGGCTCCAGCGGAGGAGGCTGAGGTGGCGGCGGTCACCGCCGTCGCGGAGAGAGAGGGACCGGCTCCTCCCACGCCGACAGAGCGCGCCGCGGTCAGGGAGGAACGCGGTGGTGGGGTGGCTGAGCCCGCGGAGGCTGAGCGGGCCGAGGCCGCCGGGCCGCCCGCACGGATGGGAAGGGGAGCGGCGCCGCCAAGCGGGATGCATCGGGTGAGGCGGACGCCCACCGGAGGATGGGTCTGGGATACCGAGGGCGCAGAAGAGGAAGCTGATCGGGCCGGAGAGCCCAAGTACTTCGCAGTTGAGGCTGGGACCGCGGCGCGGCGGGTTACGGCAGCGGGTCCGACGCAGGTTGACATCCGGGTTGTGCCGCCCACACGGCGAGTCGTCGGCGAGGTGGTCGCGGCCACGGTGGTAGTGACGCCCGACCAGGACGTTGCGAGCGCTACCGTGACCGTCGAGGACGCCGGAGGGCTGGAGATCGTGGGCGCGCCCGACAGTGTCATCTACCGCGGCCCGCTGAGGGGCGGACAGAGGATGGAACTGAGTGTGCGGCTGAGAGCGAAGAGGGTGGGGAGTTACAAGCTCGCGGTCAGGCTGAGGAGCGCTGCCCCGGCGCTGAACACGCGGGTGGTCATGCCCATCGTCGGCTTCAGGCTGCCGCTCTCGCCAGCCGAGCGGCTGGTGACCTTCAAGTTCACGAACACACTGATTCGCGAGGCCCTCGCGAAGATAGCCGCGGCGTCGCAGATGCAGGTGACGATCAGCGACGAGGTTGACTCGCAGAGGATCGCCCTGGACTTCTCTGCCGGCGTGCCTGCAAGGGTGGCGCTGGTGATCGTGGCCGACGCCGGCGGCTACCAGGTACGGGAGGAGAACGGCCACTTCATCGTCGAGAAGCCTTGAGGCCTGCGGGGAGAGAGCACGCAGGAGGTGGACGGATGCGCAACGGTTGGCTCCTCGGCGTAGTGGTGGGCGTGGTCGCGGGAGTGTTGGCCCTGTGCAGTCCCGCCGCGTGGAGTTGCGCGGTCATCGTGCCGCCGATTCCGCCGGTGCCGATCCCCGAGCCGGTTCCCCAGCAGCTAGTCATCGAGCAGCAGCGAGTGAAGGCGCAGATCTCCGACCAGGTGGCGGTGACCGAGGTCACCACGGTGGTGGCGAATCCGCACCGGCGCGAGTTGGAGGGGACCTTCATCTTCGTGCTGCCGGCCAACGCCGCGGTCAGCGAGTTCGCGATGTACCTGGACGGCAAGCCGGTCGAGGGCGAGCTGCTGGACAAGGACAAGGCGCAGGACCTCTACCTGGACATCGTGCGCAAGCTCAAGGACCCGTCGCTGCTGGAGTACAGCGGGCACGGGGTATTCAAGTGCCGCATCTTCCCGGTCCCGCCCAAGGGCGAGCGGAAGGTGCGGCTCTCGTATTCGCAGGTGCTGGAGGCCGACAACGGCCTGGTCAAGTACGTGTACCCCTTCCAACTGCCGGAGAACGACCGCGATGATCGGGGCGGGCTGGTTGTGAGCGTGGAGATTGATTCGCAGGTGCCGCTCAAGTCGGTCTACTCGCCAACTCATAAGATAGACACGGTGCGCGACTCGGATCACAAGCTCCGGGTGTCGCTGGAGGAAGATGAGGCCGACCACGACGGCGACTTCGTGCTCTACTACGCCCTGGCGCAGGCGGACTTCGGGCTGAGCGTGCTCGCTCACCGCCCGGAGGTTGAGCGCGCGGGGTACTTCCTGCTGCTGCTCTCGCCCAAGCAGGAGTGGGCGGAGCAGGAGATCATCGGCAAGGACGTTGTGTTCGTCTTCGACAGCTCGGGCAGCATGGAGGGGGAGAAGATCGAGCAGGCTCGCGAGGCCCTCAGGTTCTGCCTGAAGAGGCTGAATGCGGAGGACCGGTTCGCGATCACCAGCTTCGCCACCGGCGTTCGCAAGCTCGATGACAGTCTGCTGCCGGCGAGTGAGGAGAGCCTGGAGCGGGCGGAGAAGTTCATCAAAGGCATCGAGGCGGTGGGCGGGACGGCCATCAATGAGGCCCTGCTCAGCGCGCTGGCGATGCTGGACGAGGGCAGCAAGCGGCCCGCGATGATCATCTTCCTGACCGATGGACGCCCGACCGTGGGCGAGGATGATCCCGAGAAGATCCTCGCCAACGTCACCGCGGTCAACCATGCCGAGCCGGGCGCGCGGCTGTTTGTGTTCGGCGTTGGGGACAAGGTGAACACGCACCTGCTCGATGAGCTGGCGACCGAGAACGGCGGGACCTCGGTCTACGTCAAGCCGGAGGAGGAGATTGACCGGGTGGTGGCGAGCTTCTACACGAAGGTGAGCCATCCGGTGCTCTCCGACCTCGATCTGAACCTGGGCAAGGCCGAGGTGCATAGCATCTATCCGCGGCGACTGCCGGACCTGTTCAAAGGCTCGCAGCTCACGCTGGTGGGACGGTACGACGGGAGCGGGGATCAGGCGGTGACGCTGCGCGGGGAAGCCAGCGGGGAGGCGGCGGAGCTGACCTATGAGGTCGAGTTCCCGGAGCGCGAGGGCGACTGCGCCTTTCTGCCCCGGCTGTGGGCGGTGCGGCACGTGGGGTATCTGCTCGACCAACTGCGGCTGGGCAAAGAGAGCGAGGAAGAGCTGAAGGATGAGATCATTCGGCTGAGCCTGAAGTACGGGATCGTGACCCCTTACACCTCATATCTGGTGCGCGAGGACCGGCCGCGGGCGCGTGAGATCGCCTCCCGGCCAGTCGGGGCGGCGGCCGCCGGGCCCAGGGGCAGCTTCGCCCTGGGGCCGGGCGTGGCAGAAGAGGCGGGCCGGGGCCTGAGGGCATACAGTGGCGCCGGGGCCGTGGACGCGGCAGAGAGTATCGGCGCGATGAAATCTGAGTCGGCGGCGGAGGCACGCGCCGGCAGGCTGGCCTACGTCGGCTCGAAGACCTTCTACCTGAACGCGGATGGCACGACCTGGCTTGACAGCGAATACGATGCTGAGATACCCTCGGTGAAGATCGCGTACGCGAGCGAGGCCTACGAGCAACTGCTCGTCGCCGCGCCGCAGGTGGCGGGGTATCTTGCGCTCGGGGAGTGTGTGAAGTTCAGGCTTGGCGAGATGTGCATCGAGATCGGCAGCGAAGGCGCCACGCACCTGACCGACCAGCAGCTCCGGGAGATCGCTCAGTGATGTCACCTGTCAGAGGACCCGCCGTCTGGATGCTGACCGCCCTGGCCGCGGTCAGCAGTTGCTACGGCCAGGGGCAGCCGACGCCGACCGTGCGGGCGGCGGTGTACGATTTCACCGAGCCGCGTCAATATGAGGGGCACATAGTGGGGCGCAGAGCGGCGGAGGCAGTGTATGCCTTGATGGCGGACAAGGGCCGATGGGAGATGGTGGCCCGCCCGCTGCTGCTGCGGCTGTGCGCGGCCGAGGGCGCGTTCGCGCCCTACGGGATCGGGTACGTGCAGATGTTCGGCGACCGGCTGGACGCGCCGCTGGGCGTGTGCGGGCTGGTGCAGAACTGCATCGTGAACCCGGAGCGGGGCTCGGCGCAAGTGACGCTGGTGGGCGAGCTGATAGAGACGCTGGAGGGCAACAGCCTGCAATCAACCACCACCGTCGGCTCTTCGGAGCGAGGCGCGGGAGAGGCGGTGGCGCTGGACGAGGTGGTTGACCGAGCGCTGGTGCAGGCGGCCGAGGACCTGGTGGCGGCGATGTGCAACTTCGAGCCCCTGACGACGCTCGTGATGGCTGAGGTGACCGCGACCAAGGTGCTGCTCGATGCGGGGACGAAGGCAGGCCTGAGGCCGGGCGCGAAGATGCTGGCATACCGCCGGGACGGGGATGGCTGGAAGGTGGTGGGTGCGCTGCAAGTGGAGAGCGCAACCGAGGACATGGCCCATGCGATGGTCACGACCGAGGCGGAGGCCATCAGGCCGAATGACCGAGCGGTGCTCGTGGCGCGGTAGCGACCGGAGTTGACGACGGCGTAGCTGCGAAAAAAAGGTCTTCAGCAGGCGCGGAGCGAATTACCAGGCTTACCAACTTGCGCTCCGTGTCGCGTTTAACGGACGCGCATCGAAGGGGGCAGGGAGACGCACGCTCTCGGGTTGGATGTCGGCAACACGAGGCTGAGCGCGGCAGTTGTCGCCGCCGACGGCAAGTTGATCGCGGTGCGGCGCAGAGACGCGCCCGGCGAGGTCGAGGCCACGCTCGCCGCCCTGGAGGGGATGGTCGCTGAACTGAGGCAGGACGTGCAGGCGCCGATACAGGCAATGGGCATCGGCTTCGGCGGGCCGGTGGACCTGGGCACGGGCCGGATCAGGCGCTCCCATCAGACCGCGGGCTGGGAGGAGGTGCCGCTCGGTAAGATGATGGCGGAGCGCCTGGGGCTGGTGACCTACCTGGCGAACGACGCCAACGCGGGCGCCCTGGCGGAGGCGAGGTTCGGCGCGGGCCGCAACGCGGCCAGCCTGCTCTACGTCAACATCGGCACGGGCATCGGCGGCGCGATAGTTTTCGATGGGCGGATACACGTGGGCGCGACCAGCACCGCGGGCGAGATAGGTCACTGCATCGTGCTGCCCGATGGCCCCAGGTGCACGTGCGGAAAGCGCGGCTGTTTGGAGGCGCTCAGTTCCGGGACTGCCCTGGGGCGACGGGCGAAGGAGCTGCTGGCCGAAGGCGCGGGGTCCCGCAGTGCCCTGGAGGCGCTCCCTGCCGATGAGCTGACCGGGCGGGAGGTGGGTCGGGTAGCAGCCGAGGGCGATGCCCTGGCGCTCAAGGTGGTCGAGGAGGCGGCTGAGTTCCTGGGGATCGGCCTGGCGAACGCGGTCAATCTGCTGGACCCGGCGGTGGTCGTGCTCGGCGGCGGCGTGCCGGAGATGGGCGAGGTGTTCCTGCGGCCCGCGCGTGAGAGCTTCCGCGAGAACGTGATGCCCGCGGCCGCCAGCACACCGCTCCTGCCGGCGGAGCTTGGCTATGATGCCGGCGTCATCGGGGCCGCGGCCGTCGCCTTCACGGAACAAGGAGCGCGCTCAGAGCCTTAATAGTCGAAAGCCCGGAAGCAAGCGAGGAGAGTGGAAATGATTGATCTGTCCAAGGTCGCGGGGTTCCCGCTGAAGTTCGATGAGGAGTGCTGCCACGTGTCGTTCGGCGAGAAGATGAAGCGCCCCTCGTACGACACGCGCGAGTTGGGCAAACTCGAGGAGGTGCTGATGGAGCGCGGTGCGGCCGGGCCGGAGATCGTCTACTGGATGTACCGCAA